>JBJESA010000118.1:0-13243 GCA_051882535.1 Oscillospiraceae bacterium | reverse complement strand
TTCATCTCAATCAGAGTAGCAAATTACATCTCCGCTCCGATAGTTAATTCCTCCGCAAGACTGAAACTTCTGGCAGAGGGAGATGTTACTACTCCTTTCACTGTAGACGCACCGAATGACGAAACGCTTGTTCTTGAAACTTCGCTGTATGACACGGTAGAAATTCTCCGCACCTATATAAGCGATATCAAGAATGTCCTTGAAGCACTTGCAAACGGCGACCTTACCGTTTCCTCCGATTTGGAATATAAGGGCGACTTCGTTGCAATCGGAAATTCTCTCAACGAGATTGCGTCCGCACTCAATTCCGCTATGGGTGCTGTCAAGAACAGCGTAAGCAACATTCAGGCGGGTGCAGGACAGGTTGCCGAGGGTTCCCAAAGCCTTTCCGAAACTGCTATTAAAGAGGCAGAAGCATTCGACCGTATCTCCAACACCGTTATTGCTATTCAGCAGAAGGCAGACACCGCCGCGAAGGTATCCGAAAACGTCGCATCTCTCGCCCAAGAGGCAAATACCAAGGCTCAGGACGGCGGCGAGCTGATGGGAGAGCTGCTCGAAGCAGTTGAGAACATCAAGGACAAGTCTGCGTCCATTAAAAACATCATCGAAACTATCGAAGATATCGCATTCCAGACCAATATTCTCGCACTTAACGCAGCGATTGAAGCTGCAAGAGCGGGTGAAGCAGGAAAGGGCTTCGCAGTTGTAGCGGACGAGGTTGGAAACCTTGCGGCAAAGAGTGCAGAAGCCGCTCAGAACACCACCGAACTTATCAACGACTCTCTTGTCGCCGTTGATAAGGGCACGGAACTAGCAGGCGAGGCTCACACTGCAATGGACAGCATTGTAGTTGGAATCAGCAAGATTTTCGAGCATATGAACGAAATCACCTCCGCAGCCGCAGAGCAGCAGTCCGCAGTAGCCGAGATTACCGAGGGAATGTCCCACATCGAAGCGGGAATGCACGCTACCACTGCTACCGCCGAGGAAAGTGCAGCCTCCAGCGAACAGCTCTCCGCACTCGCGACTTCGCTTGCTAACGAAGTTGAGAAGTTCGTCACCGAGTAAGCAAGTAACAAGCATAATCAAAGCCGAGGCTTTCCGAAAGCCCCGGCTTTTTGTTATTATTCGAACAACTTGAAAATGAATTATTCCGCATAAACGCCTGTCAACCGTATATAATCGTAGGTTTCACGCATTGTTTCCACGCCGTTCTCGTCATATCGAACCAATTTTGCCAGACGTTCATATTCGTTATACTCACAGATTTCAGTACTTTCAAGCGTTTCTTTTCCGTTTTCATCAACGGAGTATTCAGTTTCGGTGCAGATGTTGCCATCATACTTATAGTAAAAGTTAATTACTGTTTCTTTATCGGTGAAATACCAATGATTCTGACAGAGAGTTAATTTGTCATCATCGTTGTATTCAAAGAAAAGCTCAAAACTAAGCTCGTCTTTCTCGTCATAACTAGCGACGTAAGTATTTCTGCCCTTTTCGTCATATTTATGGTCACTGTGTTTTTTCTGTTCTGCCGCAAGCTCCTCGTCTGTTGTCCACTTGTAAATGCTATAACTTCGGATTTCATCGCCCTGCTCGTTGTAATCCGTTATGCGGGTATTTAACAGCTCACCGCCGCCGTAGTCCTCCTTCTTAATCTCCAAGCCGTTTTCATCGTAATAATAGACATCATAACTGCTTGTATCGCCATAGAATTTCACCTTAACATTGCCGTTTTCATCGTAGATATAGGAATATTCACCATCGGTTTCTTTCTTTTCGCCCGTTTCAATATCGTAGGGATAGACTTTTATGATATTGAAATACTTGTCGTAATAATAATCAGACTGATGAACTAATTCACCGTTCTCATATCTCTTATAGGTGCAAAGAAAAACCCGTTCGATAACAGGGAGTTCATCGGGGATTTGAATTCCGCTCGGCAACGCGACATTTGACGAGCCACTGTCGCCGATTTCGCCGTCCTGCCCGCCGTCCGAAGAATCCTCGCCCTCAATAAGAATCGGGCGTTCCTCGGGGACTGGGTTATCCCAACCTCGCTCGGAATTTGTATTCTCGTCATTCCCCCTGCACCCCGACAGCGTCATAACCGCCATCAAAGCAAGCATTATCGCTAAAAGTTTTCTCATTGATGTTTCTCCTTATCTGTGTAGTCCATAATTTTTCAGCCCTATCAACTTTAAAAAAATTTGCTTACATCAATATAATCATCACAACCTTTAAAATAGTATCTAAAATATGGTGTTCTACCACTTAAGGTTGTTTGCATATCATCTAATAATTTATAACTGTATTCTATATGATTTGAGGCAATTTTTTCTTTGCATTCTTTCACAATATCGGAAGAGACAAAACAACAAATAATACAACCATTTGTTAAATAATATTCATCAACAATTTCTTCAACATAAGCTGCCGTTCTGTCATAATCAGAATCAAATTCATTTATATCAAATACGAACCAAATAGTACTTAAATTATCTTCCGGTAACGCATTTGTAAAATTTTTAATAGTTGCTTCATTCACCGACAATATTTTAGAATCATAAGTACTTGAAGTGCCTCTAACATATATTTCAACGGCAAAATTATCAACATATTTTGACAATATTTGTTCAGCTTTAAATACCATTTCCCTCCTGACAATTGATTGAATATATGTGTCGTACATCGACCTTCTTCGTTTTTCATTTTGTCCAAAAACATCTACTTCGATTTGAAAAACAATATTTTCATCGGACAGGGGCGAGCAATAAGCTAATAAAATAGGATTGGCATCCCATGACGAACCACCTCTGAGAGCTAATTTTTTTACCTTAAATTCCTCGCCATACTTTTCCTGCAATGCATCTTGGATATACTCACTTGTTTCACTCTTAGTCATTCCGTCCCAGTATTCCGTAAAAAAATTGATAACTTTACACCCCGACAGCGTCATAACCGCCATCAAAGCAAGCATTATCGCTAAAAGTTTCCTCATTGGTATTCCTCCCTCCGTATGCACAATGTTTTCAGACTTTCGGCGGTGCGATTTCGTAATCGCCCGAATTCATAGCCCGTACCATCGCCTTGATTATCTCGGGCTGAGTGACCTTGACTGTGCTTCTGTCGAAGAATGCGAAACCTTTCTCGCCGTTCCAGCCGTTGTCCCAGCAAACGGGAACACAGCCGTTTTCGTGTGCAGATTTTACGATATATTCGTACCAATACCGCCGATATTCCCCGAACGTGCCGCTGACGTGCGACTTATCCTGCACACCAAGCTCGCCGATTACAACGGGATAACCACGGCTCACAAACCGCTCGTTCAAGTGCTTCATCTGCTCGTCAACGTAGTCCTCCTGTCCCCAGTTGTCGAAGTTTTCGGTAGCGTACTTGCCCCACTGCGTTTTCGTTGTGCCCATATTCTCGTCAAGAGTGAAGTTGTATGGGTCGTAATAATGCACCGAAATCATCAGCCGCTTTCCGCCCGCTGTACACCCGGTATCATCAGGAATTTTAAAGCCGTATTCCTCTGTCGTGTAGCCGATATTCGTGTTCCAGCCGGGGATAAGCAGCCAACGCTTGGCATTGTTGCCCCCGCTTCCCCGCACGGTATCTACAAAAATGCGGTTGTAGGCGTTGATATTCTCGTATCCGGTGGAATTGGGATTGCCGTAAGTGTTATCGAAAACCTCGTTCATCGACTCGAAAATCAAGTGCTCGTCATAATCCTTGAACCGCTCGGCAATCTGCGTCCACACCGCACGATACTTCGCCTTTATCTCATCCTGATTGCCGTTCACGCATAACAGCCAGCTGTTCTGCACGGTGTAATATGCGTCGCCATGGAGATTTATCACCGCATACATATCATTCTTGACAACGCAGTCTACAACCTCCTGCACACGGTCAAGCCATGCCTTGTCAATCGTATAATCGGGTGCAGAACCAATCTTTAACAGATACGACACGGGTATTCTCACCGTGGAAAAACCCGCCTTTTTTACAGCTTTAATCAAGTCCTCGGTGATTACGGGATTTCCCCAAGCCGTTTCGTTCGGAATACCGTTGATGGAGGCTTCGAGTTGGTTTCCGAGGTTCCAGCCAAGCCCCATTTCGCGGGTAATTTCCGCTGCGTTAAGGTCAACCCAATCGCCGTCTTTGGGAATTTCAATCGGATGTTTGTCGGTGGATTGCTCGGAATCTGTCGTTTGGGAAGAATCCGATGTTTCAACACCCATTCCCCAAGAAGTTTCAGAGTCGAGAGAGTCGTACTCGTCAAGCGGCACACAGCCCGCTATCATCACCAATCCAACCGCCAATGCAGCAATTATCAAATACAGTTTCTTCATAATTACCTCGATTACTTTTGGCACGAGCCCGTGCCGCTCTTTCTGAAAGAACACGTTTCCCTAAGATTGCAGCCGGCACAACCCCGTGCCTTTGTGCGAGTACCCTCGGTTGACAGTCCCACTATTCCGACAATGGACTTTTGCGGAGTGAGCATATTGGAAACGGTGCAGGAAATGCCGATTTTCCGTGTTGCGTCCACACACTCCACCAGCCGAGGAAGAATCTCAATGGGAAAATCGCCGTATCCCGCCGCATAGCACCAAGTCGCGGAATATCCGCTCATTCCGATAAGAATTTCACGCTGTGCCTGCTCGGACACCTGCTCCACCAGAACACTCGCCATAGCGTCCGATACCAGCCCTTTTAGTCCGTCAGCCAACGTCTGCATTTTGAGGAATCTATCCACCGTTGCAGACAGCGTTACCGCCAGCACCGCCGCCTTATCGCAACCGTCAATATGCTTTGCAATATCCTCTCCCACAAGTGGGAAATCACACCCCGAAAGCGACAATTCGCCGTTTTCGCGAATAACGTCAAACACTCGCCAGACGTAGCGGGGAGCGGCACACGCCAGCAGTCCCGCCTCACACTCGTCCATCACAGCGGAAAGCCGCTCGTCAGGCTCGGCATGATGTCCCATATAACGTAACGCCTCTGCACGGTTAATTTCCATCTTTCTTATCTCCCAATTCGCAAAATCGGCTGTATGATACAATGCACACAGCCGATATTCTCTAAGTATTAATTTTTAACAATGCTTGATACGCACTCGCTGATTTTGCGGGCTACATAGGGATTGTTCATTGTGTAGAGGTGGATTCCGTCAACGCCGTTTGCCGCCAAATCGACAATCTGGTCGACCGCATACGCAATACCCGCGTCACGCATCGCTTCGGGATTATCGCCATAACGAGCCATCAGCTTTGCAAACTTCGGGGGCAGACTTGCACCGCACAGCACTACCATTCGCTGAATTTGCTTAACATTCACGCACGGCATAATTCCCGCTTCAATCGGGACATTTATTCCCTTTGCACGTGCCTTCTCCAAAAATCTGTAGAATACTGCGTTATCAAAAAACAGCTGGCTCATCAGGTGAGAAGCACCCGCGTCAACCTTAATTCTCAAGTGCTCGATATCCTCGTCCAGAGAACCGGACTCGGGGTGGCTCTCGGGATAACAGCCTCCCGAGAACGAGAAATCGGAATTTCGCTTCATATAGCGTATCAAATCCGACGCGTGTTCGAAATCTTTCTTAGGGGGAATATCGGGGTTGATGTCGCCACGCAAAGCAAGCACATTCTCAATGCCGCTTGCCTTGAATTCACCGATAATACGGTCGATATCCTCTTTCGTAGAATTTACGCAAGTGAGGTGAGCAATGCTCTCGGTGTGATACTTCTCCTTGATTGTCTGTGCAATTTCGCGTGTAGAACAGCCGGGAAGACAGCCGCCCGCACTTGTCGCACCGCCCGCGTTATAAGTAACGCTGATAAAGTCGGGGTGGAGGTCGGTGAGTTCGTCAAGCGTCTTGTAGATGGTGTCAACCGAGGATTCCTTCTTGGGCGGGAAAATCTCAAACGAGAATACTACCTTTCCGCTCTTGAAAAGTTCGGGAATTCTCATACATTGCCCTCCTTGTATGCCTTCAATGCACGAGCAAACTGGTCGGGGCAAGAAGTAGGTCTGGGGCCGCAGTGAATTCCGTCAAGACGTGCAATGATATCGTCCACTTTCATTCCCTTAACAAGTGCACCAATACCCTGCAAATTGCCCGAGCACCCGCCGATTACCTTAAGGTCGGTTACAATGTCGTTCTCAATTGTAAAAATCATTCTCTGCGAGCATACGCCGCGGGGAGTAAATTCGTAAGTCATAGTATATCTCCTATCTGTATTTCTATCAGCCAATACCCTTTTCATTCCAGCAATCAGCCACTGCCTTTGCAACCGAATCAGCAACAGACTTGTCCAAAGCACTGGGGATAATGTATTCTACCGAGAGTTTATCCTCGGGAACAAGGTCTGCGATTGCGTGAGCCGCCGCCAGCTTCATATCCTCGGTAATAGCCTTTGCACGTACCGAAAGTGCACCCTTGAACACGCCCGGGAATACCAAAACGTTATTTATCTGGTTGGGATAGTCCGAACGACCTGTTCCCACGATAAATGCACCCGCAGCCTTTGCCTCGTCATAGGTAATTTCGGGATTGGGGTTTGCCATCGGGAAAAGAATGGGCTTGTCCGCCATGGACTTCACCATATCCGCAGATACCAGATTAGGTCTGGATACGCCTACAAACGCATCTGCACCCTTCATTGCGTCTGCAAGAACGCCCTTGCGGTTGTTCTTGTTGGTAATCTTCGCCATCTCAGCGTGAGCGGGATTCTCATAAGTATCATCGCGGTTGATAATGCCGTTGATATCTACCATAATCAAGTCGCCAATGCCGAGCTTGAGCAGGAATTTTCCTATCGCAATGCCCGCAGAGCCTGCACCGTTGATAACAACGGTGATATCCGAGAGCTTCTTGCCCGTGAGTTTCACCGCATTGAGAAGTGCCGCACCAACTACAATCGCCGTTCCGTGCTGGTCGTCATGGAATACGGGAATATCAAGACGCTGCTTGAGCTTCTCCTCGATTTCAAAGCAGCGAGGTGCGGAGATGTCCTCGAGATTGATACCGCCGAAGCTGTCGGAGATAAGCTCGATTGTACGGACGATTTCGTCCGCGTCCTTGCTCTTAACGCAAAGAGGGAACGCGTCCACTCCCGCAAATTCCTTAAACAAGCAGCACTTGCCCTCCATTACGGGCATTCCCGCCAAGCCGCCGATGTCGCCCAAACCAAGCACCGCAGTGCCATCGGTGATAACTGCGACAAGGTTGCCCTTGCGTGTATACTTGTATGCAAGATCGGGATTCTCTGCTATCTTAAGGCAAGGCTCGGCAACACCGGGCGTGTAAGCCACTGACAAATCCTCGCGGGTCTTAATTTCTGCACGGGAGATTACCTCAATCTTTCCCTGCCATTTTTCATGTGCTTCAAGTGCTTTCTGCTTAATATCCATACTTCCTCCAATAGAAAAGGCATAGCGAGCCTAAATTATTATATCGTCAACCGCATAATAAGCGGTTGACCCAGACTGTCGATAAAGCCCCATCTGCGTTGTCAGCGGCACCACGGCAGTGCAAACACGATGTTTGCAGATTGCCCCCAAAGGGCGACAAGGATGTCGCCCAATAGAGGGCAATCAAAACAAAGCCTAGCCGTGGTACCGCTTCCTAGCATCTGGAGCTTTCTCGCCAGTCTGTTCATACACTTTTTGAGTTCATATTATTATTTTTGCGATTTAAAACCGCAAGCCGATTATTTTCCGGAACCTATTATTCTTTGCAGCTGCTCTTCAGGAGTAGTCAGCGAACCTATCTGAATAGCGTAGTGATTATAGAATCCGTGGAAATCGGAGCCACCGGTCGAGATGAGATTGTGCTTCTCGCAAATTTCGAGTGTGTCCTTCCGGAACTGCTCGTCTGCACTGGAGTGCCAAACCTCCGCACCATCTATTGCACCCTCGCTTGCTAGTTCCTCCAACAAATCAAGGCTGTCGAAAACCTTGGGGTGTGCCATTACCGAGATACCGCCTGACGCCTTGATAAGCGTAGTGACAAAGCGAACATCAGGGTAGAAATCCGCCTCCTGCCGTACCTGCTCCGCACACAGCCCCTCCTTGGAATCGAACAGCTCATCGTAAACCGAGCCATACAATTCGGTAGTGTAGCCGTAGTCCATCAGTGCGTGCATGATGTGGCACTTATAGATAGCCTTGCTTCCCTGCGAGTAACGAAGAATGCTCTCCAAAGAGATGTGATACTTCTCGAGAACACGCATAGCGAAACTCTTGCCGAGCTTCATTCTTCCCTCCGAGGTACGCAGACACAAGCCCTGCAGCCTGTCGGGCTTGGTGGGATTGTAGCAGATGATATGTACCTTTTTTCCGCGAGAGCCATCAAACGCGGAGAACTCTGCCGCGGGAATAACGTTCACGTTGTAACGCTTACCCAAAACAGCCGCTCTGGAAATAGACGCGAGGCTGTCGTGGTCGGTAATCGCGAGATGCCGAACATCATTTCTGTCAGCCTGCATAATAACGTCCGAAATTCCGAGCGAACCATCTGAAATAGTGGTGTGGCAGTGCAAATCAGCTTTCATAAAAACACTCCGTTCAAAAAGTTGTCCGGAAGCCTTAATGCTCCCAAACATACCTTATTATCATTATAGCACAATATGAGTTTTTTTTCAAGAGGTTTTTTATTTTTAACAACAAGTGAGCACGAATTTTATATAATTTGAACAAAATCGACAATAAATCATACCAGCAAAAAATTTTCCAAGATTTTTTCAAAAACCTCTTGACAAATCACAGCCAGTGTGGTATAATATTTTTTGTCATTGAGATGACGATATGCGCCAGTAGCTCAGCTGGATAGAGTATCTGGCTACGAACCAGAGGGTCGGGGGTTCGAATCCCTCCTGGCGTGCTTAAAGAAAACCGCTTAACCAATAGGGTTGAGCGGTTTTTCTTTTGTCTGAAATATCTTGGGAGCAGCGTTTTGGGTACACTTCAGAAATTTTTTTGTTCCCACTCGCAAATTGTACTGTCCTATAAAAATATTTCTTATCCCCCCAAAACGATGAACAGTTCTACTCAACACACCCGAAAAAAACAGCTCTGCTTTTCCGGCAGAGCTGTTGATTTTTCAATTATCGTATAACCTTTCATCGCACGCTTCTTCAACTGTAATATCTGCAGGAATTATTCCAAACAGCGTTTTGAAACGGTTGCATTGTTGACAGAAGAATTGAATATCAGTTTGTATGCCATCGTATTTCCCAAAACGGCGACTGCTACGGTATCAAAAATCGTTACAGATTTCTTTACAGGAAAGAGTGAAGCGGAAATACACAAGTACATTTCTCTCTGCCTACAGGCGGAGGCAATTAAGACTGACAAGCAAAAGGCGACTGTTCGGAATATCCGGCAGCCGCCTTTTGCTTGCATAGATTAAAATATACCTTTGGTGGGCAACCACTATGAATGTCCACGTTAAATATGCTTTGATTATTAGTCAGCCGGTTGATTTCGCACCGCATCAATAAAAAACAAAGTCACACCGATATATCCGACAAGAACCATCGCTATCAAAGACAACAGCACAAGACAAACTATGCACAGCTTCGGCTTTTTGCGCAAAAGCAAAGCGACAAGCACAATACCTGCCACAGCCAGTATCAGCAGAATAATAGCAGTTTCCAGCGTCATACGTTCATCTCCTTTGCACACAGTATGTCGATAATCTCGGCAAACCTAATCAACTCAGCACGAAATTTCTTGTGCAGAGCGTCCACATCAATCTTGCCTTTCTGCAGCTCAAAGAGCTCATGCTCGTTCTTCATTGCAATGTTCATCTTTCCATTCCGCAGAAACGACAGATAGACCGTGCCCACGCACTTGTCCGCTGCGGCAGAAATACGCTCCATCATCTGCGGGGTAAGGATTTTGTACGCCTCCTGCGGATTATCCGACCTTACACAAAAGCGCTCGCTGAACTTATCGTCTGCGATTTTGACATCGCTTGTCATAATACGGCGGTCATTTCTTTCAATCTCGGAAACATATACATCGCATGCAGGCGCATTGTCCAAGTCACAGATAAGCCACTGACCTTTTAAGCGGGTAACTTTATCTGTACCATCGCCGTCTTCATCGGTGTATTCTTCCTCGTCAATAAGCCTGATATCGCCCAGCTCAAAGGTCACGCCATTGTATACTCCCTTAATGTAATTTTCGCCTTCCGAGCCAATATAGTGGAACGGAACCACCACACCGCCCGGGTTTAGTTTTTCGAACGGTTTATATTCCACCGTATCTCCAAACACTTCTGTCAGCACACCGTTGATGACATTCTCGCTAAGGAAGCTTTTCACATCATTGCTGCTCTTAATCCAAAAACAGCCAATCACCATCATGATTACCAAAAATAGCAGAACTACCAGTACATTTCCCGTAACAACACCGGAAATGAACGTCAGCACAAAGCCGCACATAGCCACACCCCTCCACATCTTTTCTTTATTATGCAGAGAGTTGAGCTTGGCTTCCAGCTGCTCGTTTGTTAACATTTTTTCCTCTTTAAGATTTAACATTTCACACCTCAAGCTTGTTCACAAATCGCAGCAATATCATAAGCCTCCGGTTGCTTCCTCGTCTAACACGCTGATGATTATCTCGAACTCCTTAACACCGTTCTCGACAGTCAGCGTACCGATGATAGAGGTCTCACCTGGGGTGACGCCGGTTATGACGCCGTTCTCGTCCACATTCGCTATCGATGTATCAGCAGAAGTGGCTTCGAGCGTGTAAGGCAGTTCCCACGGCAGGTCAGCCAACAGCGTAGTGTTCTCTCCAACAGTGAGGAAAGTGCCGTTATCCACGCCGACAGACACCAGAGGATAAAAATCGTAAGAAATTTCCCCAGCCGGTTCACCCTCGCTGTCTTCATCATAGTCATATTCGTTATTGAACTCCGGCCAGACCTCCGCATCCATCATCGACTGAACCGAGCCGTATATCAGCATCGGCTCGATACCATCGTCCACACGGAACACGGCGCTGAGGTCTTTTGCCACGATGAACTTTGCGAGAACGTCTTCAGTACCATCAAAAGTGACGTCAATCAGGTAGAACCAGCCGGACACCAGTGTTTCCGGATACTTTAAGGTGTATGCACCGAGGTTGGTATCAAGACCGGTCGCCGAGGCGGGCAGATAGCGCACAAGTTCGGTCGCCAAATAGTCGGAGACCTCCATACCACTGTCAGAAAAAGTATAGTTGCCGTCCGGGGAGATGGGCAACTCGCCCTCATGGAAAATGGATACCTGCTTGCCGTCCTCCGATATATCGAAATATATCTTCAGGCTGCTCTCGCCTTCGTCGCTCACCGCTTCATAGATGCCGTTACCGTCTTCTTGAACATTCAATACACCGGACACCGTCAGATCGGTTGCGCTATCCTCTTCCTCGCTGCCCTCCATAAGATTGAACTCGAAAAGCACACAATTATTGTCCAGCCACATCATAGAGAGCAAGGAGTTAGTGTACTGACTGCTTTCGTCCCACGCATAGCTGCCGCACACATTCTTCCACACACCATCGCTGAAAGTCTCGTCGGTCGGTGGCTCGACCGGCGGGTCGACCGTGAATGTGCAGCCTGTCAATAACAAGGAAAGCGCCAGCAGCACTGCTAAGAATACTTTTGTTCGCTTCATTACACACACCACCTTTATCAATTGTTATATGGGAAGTCCAAGTAGAACTTTTTTGAAGCACTCACACCGCCGGAGGTCACCACCTTGACGGTATAGTAGCCATCAGGATACTGCTGATCATTTGCTTTGCCGGACCATGAACCCCAGCAGTTCATATTGTTGCTCGTACACGTCTTTCCTTGGACCTGGTTGACAAGGTCGCCATATTCGTCATAATAGTACAACTTATATGACTGCCCCTTGACGTTCCTGAGGTTGAAATTGATGCGGGGAACAACACGTCCATCATCCAAGGTGCGAAGCGTCGCTTTCTTGAAATTGACAGATGGGCCGCATGCCTCTTCTTTGGAGATAGTCCACTTCCATGTAAAGACAGGATCCCAATATTCGGACTTTTTCTCGTTGTAGACATTGTAAACCTTCACCTTATAGACAAATGTATAGGAGCTGCTCGGGTACTTTGTATAATTCGCGGTAAAATTCAAGGTTTTCTCCTCGCGCGCACCGACAGAGTAGCCATCTTTGCCGCCGTTGTTCCAACGTGTCACGCACTTGCCGTCTGCATTATAGAGGTAAGCATTTATGAGCATCTTCTTGTAGTCCTGATTTTTTAGCGTAAGCTTCATGCCAAACTTTCCGGTCTTATTGTCATACGACCTCGTTGGATTGGATAGCCAGATGCCCACATCCTTCGCCTTTACCGCGTATGCCGACTGCGAAGGCATCACGGTGAGCGAAAGCACCATAAAAAATGCCATAAGCACCGAAATGATTCGATTTCGTTTCATAAAATTTCTCCCTTCTAATGATTTCCTTTCAATTCTTTAACGTAAAACCGCTCCGACAGCCCATGTTAGATCTCATCTGTGGTCTTTCTGCCGCCGGTGGAAGATTCCTACGGTTGGTACACGAATTGTTCGCTCTCCGCGTCCCAGAACCACACTACCGCGAGTTCACTGCCGCTGTCATTGAACGTCATTGTCACGTCGCTGTTACCATCGCCGTTCAGGTCGGCGAAGTCAATGCCCTTGAACATACCCCACACGTCGCCCGAAAGGGCAACCTTGTCCACAAGGTCAGTCGGGTAATCCACAAAGCCAAACACTTCCTGACTCTCCGAGTCGTAATAGAAGGCAGCGTCCTTTGTGTAGACGCACACCAACACATAGGTGTCCTCTCCGTTGCGGGTGATAGTTCCGCCATCGCGCACAACGCCTGTCACACGCCAATCGTTTCCGATAATGTCGGGGTCATCAATATCGTTGTTGCCGACGCTGCAAGCCGACAAGCCCAAGCAGACAACAGCTGCCGACAGAAGTGCAAAAGTCTTTTTCAAAATATTCATTACTTTTATCTCCCCTTATATCATTCCATCAGGTAATTGGAATCCTAACGATTCTCACCGTCCCAATTGCTGCCGATGTCGCCCTGCCACTGACCGCCCCGTCCGTCGAGATAGTTGAAGTAACCGCAGACGGAAATACAAAGTTTGTCGCCTTCTATTCTGACAGTGGAGTCGTCTATGAAACCGCCACGTTTGCTGTAGGAGTAGATCT
>JBJESA010000117.1:0-3078 GCA_051882535.1 Oscillospiraceae bacterium | reverse complement strand
CCGCCGTACAACAAAAAGAGTTTGCAAAAGGCACTTCCGCAGTTGGTGGAGAAAATGTCGGAGCGTGGGGTAATAATCTGCGAGCACGAGAAGGAGTGTACTCTCCCTCGCGAAATCGGTGGATTTGAGATTTCAAAGGTGCTGCGTCACGGCACGGTTTCCGTTACCATTTATCGCAGAGCTGAAACAGAGGAAGGTGAGGAAGAATGAAGACCGCGATTTATCCGGGAAGTTTTGACCCGGTTACCAACGGACATCTCGACATCATAAAGCGTTCGGCAAAGATGTTCGACAAGCTGATTGTGGTAGTTTTGATAAATCCGCTTAAAACCTACAGTTTTTCCATTCCTGAAAGACGCGAACTACTGATGCGGGCTACTGCGGATATCCCGAATATCGAGATTGACAGCTACGATGGACTGCTTGCAGACTACTTCAACCAGAGGAGCGATGTGGACGTTATTGTCAAGGGACTTCGTGCAACGTCCGACTTTGAGTATGAGTTCCAGATGGCACATACAAACAAGGATCTAAATCCTCGGGCGGAAACGGTGTTTATACCTGCAAGTCTGGGAACGACATTCGTTTCTTCAAGTATGGTAAAGCAGGTGGCAATGTTTGGCGGTGACTTGTCAAAGTATGTTCCCGCGGTAATACATGAAACAATCAGTGAGAAATTAAAGTCCGAGTTCGCCGAGAAAAAGCGAGTTGCGGATTTAAGAAAAAACGGCTGACAGCATATTGTTTTCCGATTGATTTCGGGGAACGATAAAAACGAAAGGGGAAAATAAAATGGAGAGTTCTTATTCGATTGAGCAGCTGATTGAACAGCTGGAAGATTTAATGAACGAGGCTACTCGTGTTCCGTTCAACAAAAAGAGCATGGTTGATATCGACCGAATGAATGAGGTTATTCAGGAAATGCGAATGGTGATGCCGATGGAAATTCAGCAGGCACAGAATGTCGTAATGGATAAGAATAACATCATCAATTCCGCAAAGCAGGAAGCAGAGAGCATTATCCGTAAAGCAGAGCAGCTTCGTACGGAAATGCTTAACGAGAGCGACCTCGTAAAGGAGGCACGCCGCCGTGCAACCGAGATGGTGAGTGTGGAGCAGAGTCATTGTGCTGATCTACGCAGTTCCACAAACGACTATATTGACAAGATGTTAAAGCGTGTTATTGATTTGATGGCGAACGACCTCAATGAGTTGAATACACTTCGTGCCGGAATAAACGGTGCAGCACAGCCGCAGCAGAACGCACAGCAAAAGCAGCGTATTCACCCGCTTGAGAAGCCCGGTGAGTAATGTATTTCACACTTCATAAAGAAACGGATTGATTGTTTTGTCAATCCGTTTTTGCATTTTTAACGATAATTCGGGCAAAATACATCTGCTAAAACACGTTTAGTGGAAAGGAATTTGCTCTATGAAAGATATGTTTTGTTTCCAGTGTCAGCAGACCGCACATAATACAGGCTGCGAGGGTAAGGCAGGAGTATGCGGCAAGAAAGCCGATACCGCCAATTATCAAGACGAAATAGTTGGTGCGTTGATTGGGCTTGCCCGTGCCGCACAGAATGGAAACCCCACATCGGCAACAGACGCACTGATTGAGAAAGGTCTGTTCACCACCCTCACCAACGTCAATTTTGACGATGAGAGTATCAAAAAAATAAAAACCGAAATTGAGAAAGAAAAAGGCAAAATTAATTCCGAGAAATTCGAGGATTACAAAATGTCGGAAATTTGGGACGGACACCATGATATCCGTTCGCTGAAGTCCATGGTATTGTTCGGTTTGAAGGGAATGGCGGCGTATGCTTACCATTCGCGTGTTCTCGGTAAAACCAACGCTGATGTCAATAAGTTCTTCTACGAAGCACTCTACAAAATCGGCGAGGATATAGGAAACGAAGAACTTCTGCAACTCGTTCTTAAAACGGGCGAGGTGAACGTAAAGTGTCTGGAAATGCTTGATGCAGCGAATACCGAAGCATACGGAAACCCTGTTCCCACACAAGTTCCGCTGACTATTGAGAAAGGTCCGTTTATCGTAGTGAGCGGTCACGACCTCCACGATATGAAGCTGCTTCTCGAGCAGACAGACGGGCAGGGTATCAACATCTACACGCACAGTGAAATGCTCCCCGCACACGGTTATCCCGAGCTGAAAAAGCACCCGCAGTTGAAAGGAAATTTCGGTACAGGCTGGCAGAATCAGCAGTCGGAATTCCACAATATCCCCGCTCCCGTGCTTTTCACCACCAACTGCATTATGCCGCTTCGCGAGAGTTACGCGGACAGGGTGTTCACAACCTCGATTGTGGCTTATCCGGGGCTTGTCCACATCGGTGAGGATAAGGACTTTTCGCCCGTAATCAAGAAAGCGATTGAGTGCGGCGGCTACGATGAAGACCGCGAAATGACGGGTATGAACGGAGGACATTTCGTCACTACGGGCTTTGCTCACAATGCCGTACTCTCACACGCAGAGCAGATTATCGGGCTTATCAAGGCGGGAAAAATTCGTCATATCTTCCTTATTGGCGGCTGCGACGGTGCGTCCCCGAGCAGACGTTATTATTCGGATTTTGCACGGCTCACCCCGCCTGATTCGCTGATTCTCACGCTTGCCTGCGGAAAGTACCGCATTAACGATATGGATTTGGGAGATATTGACGGAATCCCGCGAATTCTTGATATGGGACAATGCAACGACTCGTTCAGTGCAATTCGCGTGGCGACTGCACTTGCGGACGCATTCGGCTGCGGAATAAACGACCTCCCGCTGACGTTGGTGTTGTCGTGGTACGAGCAGAAAGCGGTGTGCATTCTGCTGTCGCTGCTGGCTCTGGGGATTAAGAACATCATTCTGGGACCCACGCTCCCTGCGTTTGTGTCGCCGTCTGTTCTGGAAATACTTCAGCAGAAATTCAACCTCCGTGCGGCAAGCACACCCGAAGAGGATATCAAGATGATTCTCGGATAATTTCCAAAAAACTACCCGCAGCACTTGGTGAAGTGCCCCCTGTCAAGTAGACAGATGAAAAAAATAAAAGATTTTTTAAAATT
>JBJESA010000116.1:0-3096 GCA_051882535.1 Oscillospiraceae bacterium | reverse complement strand
GTCCTTGCCGAACAACGACAAAATCTGTACGGGGAACAGCATAAACAATACGAACGCGACAACCGATACCGCCGCACCTACCCAAAGTGCTGAGAAAAACGCCTTGCGAACACGTGGATAGTTTCTTGCACCGTAGTTGAAGCTCTCAATCGGCTGAGAGCCTTGCGACAGACCGATAACTATCGAGAAAACCACCATATTCACCTTCATAATGATTCCTGCACAGGCGAGGGGAATAGAATCTCCGTAAATCGACTCTGCACCGTACTTCTTGAGCAGGTTGTTCATCACAATCTGAACAATCATCATCGCAATCTGATTGAAGAAGGACGCCATTCCGATACTTGTGATTCTTCCGATAATGCTGCCTTTCGGTTTGAAGTGCTTTATGCTAAACGGAACGGTTTTCAAATGCGTCATATACAGGAGAACAATCGCTGTAGATACTAATTGTCCGATTACGGTTGCCAATGCCGCACCTTTCATTCCCCAATCGAATTGAAGTACGAACAGAGCGTCAAGGGCGGTATTCACCACCGCACCGGCAATGTTGGAAACCATTGTCATTCGGGGGCTGCCGTCAGCACGGACGAGATGTCCGCCGCCCGCTGAAAGCGTGAACAGCGGGAATCCAAGGGCGGTTATTCTCACGTAGTCCTGAGCGTAGGGAAGTACATCATCGGGTGAGCCGAACAGCTTCAGCAGCGGAGTCAGAAAGCAAAGCGTGATAGCCGCGAGTACAACTCCGCTTATCGTTAGCATAAGCACCGAGTTTCCCATAAAGTATGGTGCTCTTTCCTTGTCGCCGCTGCCCATTGCAAGGTTAAAGCATGACGCACCGCCTATTCCGAACAGTAGTGCCAGTGCCACACAAGAGGTAGAGAGCGGAAAAGCGATATTAGTAGCTGAGTTTCCGAGCAGCCCCACCGCTTGACCTATAAATAGTTGGTCTACTATGTTGTAAAGTGCACCCACGAGCATTGCGATGATACTCGGAACTGCGAATTTCAGCATCAGCTTGCCGACAGGGGCTGTGCCGAGTATGTCTTTGGAGTTTTCTTTTGTTTCTGCCATTTATTAGTCCTTTTCTATTACAAAACAGAGCGTTCCGCTATTAACGGAACGCTCAGGCTGTCGATAAAAGCACATCTGCTTCGTCACACGCCGGGCGGCAGGCACCAAGCCTAGCCACCCAGTGTGTTCTTCGCATCTGCACCTTTTTTCGACAGCCTGTACACTTTTCAAAAAGTTGAGCGTTTTATTTGTTGCGGAACGATATGCCTTATCTGTTCATCTCGGTCTGGGGACCTGTGGAGTTGTGTTCTTCTATAATGCGGTTGATTTCACGCAAATCCGAAGAGGGAAGGTCACCGACAATTGTGTTCTTTACAGAACCTGTTGCGTTACCGTACTTCAATGCGGCTTCGCATGAGAGGTTGCTGGAAAGCAGTCCGTACAGAACGCCGGAAATATATGCATCGCCACTGCCGATACGGTCAACAACCTCAATATTGCGGTACGGCTCTTCCTCATAGAACTTGTCCTCTTTGGAGCTGTAGATTACAGAACCGAATGTGTGAATCTTCGGACTGTGAACTACTCTCTGAGTGGAGCAGATTATCGAGATGGGGTAGTCGCGGCAGAAGCTACGCATAATCTCATATACATTGCCGGTTTTGCCGAATGTAAGACGTGCGGTATCCTCCGAGCAGAAGAAGATGTCAATGTAGGGGAGAATTTGCTCAATTGTCTTTCTTGCCTCTTCGCCGCTCCAGAGGTTAAGGCGGAAGTTTACATCGAACGAAATCAACGCACCGTTCTCCTTGAAACGCTTAATCATCTCAATTGCGGATTTGCGGGTGTTCTCGCTGAGTGCAAGGGTGATTCCGGTAGTGTGGAAGCAGCGTGTAGACTTGAACATCTCGTCATCGTAATCATCAAGAGTAAGGCTGTTTACAGATGTATTCTGGCGGTCATATACGATACCGGGCTTTCTGGGGTGAGCACCGTACTCGTAGAAGTATATGCCCAGGCGAGAATTTTTGTCGGAGTCGTATGTAATATAGTCATCGCTGACGCCGCCGAAACGGATACGGTTTTTAACGTACTTGCCGATATCGTTAGCGGGGAGCTTGGTGATGATACCGGTACGCAGTCCGAGAAGAGCAGCACCCGATACAACGTTAAGCTCGGCACCGCCGACCTGCTTATTGAATACGTCGCAGTTTACTATACGCTCATTGTTAGGGGGTGAAAGTCTGAGCAGAAGTTCACCAAACGAAAGCAAATCAAATTTTTCCATAATATACCTTTAACCTCCCAAGGTTTGAATTAGTACCAGGTCATAATAAGAACATTATACCACACTATAACGGATATTTCAATAGATTTTTCGAGATTTTTTTATATAACAAGGGAATTAATCTCTGTTTCTCCTATAAATTTGGTTATTTTGCGTATTGATTTTAGGGAAATTTTGTTGTATAATGTCAAATGGGTTTTTGCGTGGTAAAGCAATTACCGATATATTAAAATGAGGGAAGGACAACAAACATGAAAAAGAAGATTATGGCACTCGTGTTTGCCGCAGCGGCTGCACTCGGACTTGGCGGATGCGGTTCAAACAAAGCAACCGACTGGAAGTACATTGAAGAAAAGGGCGAACTGGTTGTAGGCATCACGTATTTCGAGCCGATGAACTATTTCGACGATAAGGGCGAACTTACCGGTTTCGAAACCGAGTTCACCAAGGCAGTTTGTGAGAAGCTGGGTGTTACCCCGAAGTTTCAGGAAATCAACTGGGACAATAAGGTATTCGAGCTTGACGCAAAGACCATCGACGTTATCTGGAACGGTATGACCGTAAACGATGAACTTGCACAGAAGATTATTTTCTCCACTCCTTACATCAAGAACAGACAGGTTGCTATTATCAAGGCAAGCAACGCTGATAAGTACACAGACCTCGCTTCTATGGCAAACGCTTCTGTAACCGCAGAAATCGGTTCCGCAGGCGAAACTGCTGTTAAGGCTGACGAAAACCTCAGCAAGAACTACACCGGTGCTGCCGCACAGAAGGACGTTCTTGTAGAGATT
>JBJESA010000115.1:0-3101 GCA_051882535.1 Oscillospiraceae bacterium | reverse complement strand
CCGAAGCCCTTGGGGGCAACGGTGAGCTTTTTCTTGTCGCCACTTACTATCCGTGTGTGGATAACAGCGGGGGTGTTGTTGTTAGTGTTGATGCGTTCAAGCGGGTCGCGGACGATGCTAAGGCGGAGTTTTCCGTCAACATAGCCGCGGGCTACACCCTCGTTTACTGCGTCCTCGAACAAGCCGTTCGTGATGTGTACGTCCTGACCGATTTCGGCGAATATTACAGCCATTCCCGTGTCTTGGCAAATCGGCACGGAGAGTTCGCTTGCCGCGTCAAGATTGGCGGTGATGTCGCCGAGCACGCTCTTGCAGAGCTCGCTCTTTTCGGACTGTGCGGCTTTTTCAATACACTCACGCATTCCGCAGGGGAGGCGAAGATTTGCCTCAATGCAGAGTTCGGCTATTGTATCAGATATTAATTTGCAATCTATTTCTCGCATAATAACTCCTTTATTTCACAATTTTTCCCGAAACGCAGACCAATGACGGAACGGCTGTGACATTCAGCGGGTCGCTGTCAAAAAGCGAGAAGTCCGCGTCTTTTCCCACTTCAATAGAGCCGATTCTGTCGGCAACACCAAGAATCTGTGCGGCGTTTATAGTAATCGCACGAAGCACTTCATCTCTCGAAAGCCCGCCCCTTACGGCAAGTCCGGCTGTGAGCGGGAGGTACTGAATGGGATTTTCGGGGTGGTCGGTGCAGATGGCGAACTTTATCCCGTTCTCGTTGAGAATACGGGGAGTGGTGATGTCGTGGTGGGCGAGTTCCGGTTTTCCACGGTCGCCGAACAACGGTCCTAATACGACCTGCGGGTTGTCCTCTGCAAGTTCATCTGCAATAATTCCGCCGTCCGTGCAATGCACCAATACATAATCAAGGTTGAACTCCTTGGAAATGCGGATAGCTGTGAAAATATCGTCCGCACGGTGGCAATGGAAGTGTGCTTTTAACTTTCCTTCCTTATTAAATAGGGGGAGAAGTGCTTCGCACTTTGCGTCAAAGTCGGGACGTGATACTTCATCGTCCGTTCCCTTAGTGCGAAGATATTCGTCCAAATCCTCCTTGTAGCGAAGTGCCTTTTGCAGTTGTTCGCGAATAATAGCGGCGGTCGCCATACGGGTAACGGGGGTTTCGTCACGGTCGTTGTAGGTGTTCTTGGGGTTTTCGCCCAGAGCAAACTTTATGGCGACGGGGTCTTTCACAATCAGCTTGTCCACACGTTTGGAGCCGTAAGTCTTGAGCAGGGCGAAACTTCCGCCAATCGGGTTAGCACTGCCAACTCCTGTGCAAGCGGTGGTGACTCCCGCTTTTGCGGCGTCTTCAAAGCATCTGTCCATTGCGTTGATACTATCGATGGCACGAAGATGGGGGGTGGAGGGGTCGGTGTCCTCGTTGCCGTCATCACCCTCGAAGGTGAGAGCGTCGTCCCACATTCCGAGATGGCAATGGGCGTCAATAAAACCGGGGTACATCTGCATACCTTTGCCGTCAATTACTTCCTCATCGGCGGGAGCATAGGTTTGCATATCTCCGATTTCCGAAAAAACGCCATCTTTTATCCGGACGAAGCCGTTCGCATAATCCTTACCGGACATTGAGTTGATTTTAACGTTTATTACTACCATATTACCTCTCAGAGTTTGCCGCATATCGGGCGAGCTTTATAATCTCGTCCGCAATAATTGTATCACGCGTATTACCGTTTACCATAAACGTGCTGTTCTTGCGGTAGATGACATCACGCTTGTTGTAGAGTTCTTCCAACTGCTCGGGGGTGTTTTTCATAACAAGCGGGCGGTTCTTATCGCCTTTGATACGCTTGTAGCAGAGGTCGAATGAGGTGTTGATATATACAGAGATTCCACTCTCGCGTGCAAATGCCGCGGTTTCATCGTTGATAAGTGCTCCGCCGCCGGTTGCGACAACGTTTCCGCCCGATAGCTCGCGGATATACTTCGCCTCAAGAGAGCGGAAATGCGGCTCGCCGAATTTATCAAAAATATCCGGAATTGACATCTTCTCTGCGTTTACGATATACTTGTCCAAATCAACAAGCGGCATATTAAGCTGCGATGAGAGAATTTTTCCTACATGGCTCTTACCGCAGCCCATAAAGCCACAAAGATAGATGCTTATCTGACTGCTGCTCATAATGCGTTCTCCATATCCCTAATTAGTTTGGTGATGTCGTCCTTGTTGAAAGACGCACCATACCAGATTTCATGTGCGGCTACTGCCTGGAGAACCAGCATTGCCATTCCACAGAGGGACTTTTTGCCTTTTTCGCGTGCGGTCTTTGCAAGAAGTGTTTCCTTGGGATTGTAGATTACGTCAAATACTGCGTCAACCTTATCAACAACGTCTTCGGAGCAAGGCGTTCTGTCGCTCTTGGGGAACATTCCCACGGGGCAGGCGTTGACAAGAAGGTCAAATGTCTTGCCGTTCAGAGAAGCGGCGGTAAGTCCGGAAGCGGGGATTTCCAGAATTTCAACGGACGCGTCCGGCTTCTGTGCGTGAATTTCTTCAACAACTTTCTCTGCAAGCGGGATATCGTTGGCGAGTGCCGCAATGGTGAGTTCGGCACCGGAGAGAGCGGCTTCTATGGCAATCATTCTGCCAACGCCGCCGCAGCCGATAGTCAGCACCTTGGAATTGAGAGAAGCCCCCATCATCTCAATGGATTTCACAAATCCGACGCAGTCGGTGTTGTAGCCGACTTTCTTATCTCCGTTTTTCAGGCAGTTGACGGAGTTGTAACGCTTGGCACTGGCGTCAAGCTCATCGCAGTAGTCGATAATGGCTACTTTGTGCGGAATAGTGATGTTGAAGCCCTTAAACTCGGCGAGGAAGTCTTTCTTGTCAGCTAAATCCTCGGGAGCGATATCCTGGAGGGTGTACTCCACGGTTTTACCGGACAGCTCAAAAAGACGAGTGTGAATCTGCGGCGACATAGATTGACCCAGAGGGTGTCCTATCAAACAGTATTTATCCATCGTACTCTCCTTATCCCTTGATTGCGGCAAGTGCCTTGTCAAGCGTTTCGTTATTCTCGATATTTGCACTGACTACGCCCTTGAGAGTCTTCTTAACAAGTCCT
>JBJESA010000114.1:0-13374 GCA_051882535.1 Oscillospiraceae bacterium | reverse complement strand
GAGCTTCACCTTGAGATTATCGTAGACAGACTGCTCCGCGAGTTCAAGGTTGAGGCAAACGTAGGTGCTCCTCAGGTTGCTTATAAGGAAACCATTACCGGCAATGCTGATGTTGATATGAAGTATAAGCGTCAGTCCGGTGGTTCCGGTCAGTACGGTCACGTTAAGATTCGCGTTACTCCGAATGAGAGCGGCAAGGGCTACGAGTTTGTAAACGCAGTAGTCGGCGGTTCTATTCCGAAGGAGTTCATTCCTGCTGTTGACGCAGGTATTCAGGGCGCACTCAATGCGGGTGTTCTCGCGGGTTATCCTGTTGTTGACCTCAAGGTTGAGCTGTACGACGGTTCTTACCACGAAGTTGACTCGTCTGAAATGGCATTCAAGATTGCAGGTTCAATGGCTATTAAGGAGGCACTCAAGCAGGCACACTCCATTATCCTTGAGCCTATCATGAAGGTTGTTGTAGTAGTTCCCGATGACTATATCGGTAACGTAATCGGCGACCTTAACTCCCGCAGAGGTATGATTCAGGATCAGGAAACCAGAACCGGTAACGTTCAGGTAACCGCCCTTGTTCCTCTGTCCGAGATGTTCGGCTACTCGAACGACCTGCGTTCCAAGACTCAGGGTCGTGGACAGTACGTTATGGAGCCGCACAGCTACACTGAGGTTCCGAAGTCCGTAGCTGAGGGCATTATGTCCAAGAGAAAGCAGAACGACTGATTCGCATGAAATCCGAGGTGCCACGCACCTCGGGATATGTGAAAAAATTTCGCCAAATGCGGAAAACTACTTGATTTTTTGAAAAAAATCTGGTAGAATAAGAAAAGAACTAATTAGTGGGCAAACGCCCACGGAAAATAAGGAGGAAAATCCAATGGCTAAGGAAAAATATGATTCCAGCTTACCCCACGTAAACATCGGTACTATCGGTCACGTTGACCACGGAAAGACCACCCTTACCGCTGCTATCACCAAGTACCTCTCCCTTCTGGGCAACGCTCAGTTTGAGGCTTATGACATGATTGATAAGGCTCCCGAGGAGAGAGAGCGTGGTATCACAATCAACACCGCTCACGTTGAGTACAAGACTGCTAAGCGTCACTACGCTCACGTTGACTGCCCCGGCCACGCTGACTACATCAAGAACATGATCACCGGTGCAGCTCAGATGGATGGTGCAATCCTCGTAGTTGCAGGTACTGATGGCCCTATGGCTCAGACTAAGGAGCACATTCTTCTCGGCCGCCAGGTAGGCGTTCCCGCAATGGTTGTATTCGTAAACAAGTGCGATGACGTTGACGGCGTTACTTTCGAGGCTGACGGAACTTACAAGGACAACGACGGTATGCT
This sequence comes from Oscillospiraceae bacterium, assembly GCA_051882535.1. Lineage (GTDB taxonomy): Bacteria > Bacillota > Clostridia > Oscillospirales > Ruminococcaceae > CAG-115. The sequence goes on along the minus strand of JBJESA010000114.1, from coordinate 12,021 downwards.
CGAGCTCGTTGAGATGGATATCCGCGATATCCTCTCCAAGAACGACTTCCCCGGCGATGATATCCCTGTAATCTTCGGTTCTGCTAAGGTTGCTCTTGACTGCGACAGCAAGGATCCCAACGCTCCTGAGTACGCTTGCATCAAGGCTCTTATGGACGCTGTTGATGATTATATTCCTACTCCTGACCGTAAGGAAGATATGCCTTTCCTTATGCCTGTTGAGGACACTATGACCATTTCCGGTCGTGGTACTGTTGCTACAGGCCGTGTTGAGAGAGGTTCTGCAGTTGTAGGTGATACCGTTGAGATCACCGGTCTTGTTGAGGAGCCCAAGTCCACCGTTATTACCGGTCTTGAGATGTTCCACAAGTCCCTTGATAAGGCAGTTGCAGGTTACAACATCGGTGCTCTGCTCCGTGGTATCTCCCGTGAGGATATCGAGCGTGGTCAGGTACTCTGCAAGCCCGGTTCCATTCACCCGCACACCAAGTTCAGCGGTCAGGTATACGTTCTTAAGAAGGAAGAGGGCGGCCGTCACACACCGTTCATTTCCAACTACCGTCCGCAGTTCTTCTTCAGAACTACCGACGTTACCGGTATCATCACTCTTCCTGCTGATAAGGAAATGTGCATGCCCGGCGATAACGTTGTAATGGACGTTGAGCTTATCACTCCTATCGCTATTGAAGAGGGTCTCCGCTTCGCTATCCGTGAGGGTGGTCACACCGTTGGTTCCGGCGTTGTTACTAAGATTAACAGCTAATTAGCCGACTCAATATGTAAAAAGAACCGCTGTTCGCAAGGACAGCGGTTTTTGTTTTGTAGTAAGGGGTGCTTAATTATTCATCAGTTCTTGAAAGAACTCGTATACCGCGAACTTGACGGTCACTTTTTGCGGCTTGCCGAACGAGTCAAGGACTTGTTCGGCAGTTTCGTCCTGTTTGGAAACTGCTGGCAGGCACAGCTGCGGGAAAATTACGCACCACCAGTTCTGTCCCTCGCCGCTGCCGAGCGTTATCCGCACGGCACGATATTCTCCCGCGGGGAGAATGAGGCGGTCGTACTCGCGGGTGGGGAATTTCATTGTCACGAGTTGTGCTGTTGCAGCGTAGTTGAAGCCGTTCTCGTGAAGATACGCAGTCGCTGAGCGTTCGATTTCGGGGAGGAGCATTTCTGCCCGTTCCTCCGCACTTTCCAGCGTGTCGCATTCGGAAAGTAAAGTGCCGTACCCCTCCAGAATATAATCCCGAAGCCGCAGCTTTATCGCCTGATCCTCCGCACTGTCCGAATTTGCGGGAATATGCAGCCGCAGCACCTCGCTTTGCACCGTTTCACACTGCTCTGCGAAAACGATAAACGCTCCCGCAAATGTTGAAGCCGCTATGCCCAGTATCAGAACCGCTATTGTCAAAATCTTCTTCATTGTCAATCCCCTCCAAGGTCAATAAGATACGTGTTTTTTCCATATCCTACATACATTGTAGACCGTTTTGTAGATTATAAACAATAATTTTCACATTTCCAAAAAAATACTTGCAAATTTGATAGAAATCAAGTATAATAATAGTAATAGACTAAATCGGAGAAAGGAAGAAAAAAATGCCTCTTGAAGAAATTACCAGAGAGTTTTCATTCCCGCTTTATAAGATGATTGAGGAGTTCAAACTCGAAACTTTGTATATGCCCGAGGGTGGCGAGAATACACTTATCACCGATAACGACACCAATCGTCCCGGCTTGCAGTTCGCAGGATTTTACGAGTATTTCGACAATAAGCGTATTCAGGTAATGGGTATGATGGAGCGCGCATATCTGCTGGGGCTGGACGAGGAAACACGCCGCAAGCGTATTGCGGATTTGCTCTCGTATCGCTTTCCGGCACTTGTTCTCACGCGTGGACAGGACGTGTTTCCGGAGATGCTGGAACTCGCTCCGAATTATGGCATTCCGATTTTCCGAACCGATGAAAGCACATCGGTGTTTATCGCAAAGCTCATCAACTTCTTGAGTCTTCAGCTTGCACCGCGTATCACACGCCACGGCGTTCTTATCGAGATTTACGGCGAGGGCGTTATGATTATGGGCGAGAGCGGCGTCGGTAAGTCCGAGACCGCGATTGAGCTTGTAAAGCGTGGTCACCGTCTTATCGCAGATGACGCGGTGGAAATCCGCAAGGCTTCAAATATTACGCTTGTGGGTTCTTCTCCCGATAATATCCGCCACTTCCTGGAGCTTCGCGGAATCGGTATCGTAAACGCACGTCAGCTGTTTGGTATCGGTGCGGTTAAGATGTCCGAGAAGATAGATATGGTAGTCGAGATGGAGCTGTGGAATCCCGAAAAGACCTACGACAGAATGGGCGTGGATACCCACTATATCACCATTCTCGGCGTAAAGGTGCCGCTGCTGAATATCCCTGTAAAGCCCGGCCGTAACCTTGCAGTAATCCTTGAGGTTGCCGCAATGAACAACCGTCAGAAGAAGATGGGATACAATGCGGCAAAGGATTTGCTTCGTCAGCTTGGTATGGACTCCGACAGCGAGGACATTATGTCCGACCTCAGCATCTGACAGATTAGACTTGAAAGGATAGATTATCATGTACAATATAGGTATTGATCTGGGTGGAACCAATATTAAGGTAGGACTTGTAGACGAGAACTACAACATCGTAGCGAAAGCCTCTGCCAAGACAAATCTTCCTCGTCCCGCAGATGAAATATGTGCTTCGATTGTGGAAACGGTGTGGAAGGTGCTTAACGAGGCAAAGGTCACCATCGGCGAGGTGAATTCCATCGGAATCGGTACTCCGGGCGTTGCTAACAGAGATAGCGGCGTGGTGCTCTACTCGTGCAATCTCGGATTTAAGAACACCGACCTTCGCACCCTTATCAAGAAACGTCTTGACAAGCCGATATTCGTTGAGAATGACGCAAACGCTGCTGCATTCGGTGAGGTTCTCGCGGGTGCTGGCAAGGGCTGCAAGGACGTTGTTGTTGTAACGCTTGGAACAGGCGTTGGCGGCGGTATCATCATCGACGGCAAGATTTACACCGGCTTCAACTTCTGCGGTGCGGAGCTTGGACATACCGTAATCGAGTTTAACGGCAGACCGTGTTCTTGCGGAAGAAGGGGCTGCTTCGAGGCATATTCTTCGGCTACCGCGCTTATAAATATGACAAAGGAGAGCATGGAAGCCCACAAGGATTCCAAGATGTGGGAGATTGCGGGCGGCTCTATTGATAACGTTGACGGTAAGACTGCGTTTGACGGTATGAGAGCAGACGACGCTGCCGCAAAGGACGTTATCAAGATGTACATCGACTATCTTGGCTGCGGACTGACGAATATCGTCAACACCTTCCAGCCAGAGATGCTGCTCATCGGCGGCGGTATCTGCAAGGAGGGCGAAAACCTCACAAAGCCCCTCTACGAGTTCATAAATCGCGAGAGCTACTGCGTAGACGCGGATAAGGTGACTAAGCTGGATATCTGCAAGCTCGGAAATGACGCGGGTATTATCGGTGCGGCATTCCTGTATTCGCTGTAAATTTAATAGATAAACTGTAAAAAGGCTGGCGATAAAGGTACATCTGCTTCGTCAGCCTGTGCAGCCGGCGATTGCCACTGCCGTTTTCTGATATTTGGGGAGTATATTTTGAACTATTCGATTTTGGAAAAACTATTCGCCGAGAGCGGAATTGACTACGAGCAAAATGCCAATCTGGCGGCACTATCGTCTATGAAAGTGGGCGGCAAGTGCGATATCTTAATCAAACCGCGCAGCGAGAAAGCACTCCAAAGCGCGGTTGTTGTCTGTACGCGGGAGAGTATTCCGTACTTCGTGCTGGGAAAAGGCTCGAACGTCCTTTTCGGGGATTTTCACGGTGCAGTTATCCTGACAGGCGGCTTAAATTCCGTTTCGGTGACAGGGAATACTGTCACCGCCGGGGCGGGTGCTTCGCTCGGGGTTGTGTGCAGGGCGGCTCTCGAACATTCCCTTAGCGGAATGGAATGTCTTTTCGGAATACCCGGCTCGATGGGCGGTGCGTTGTATATGAACGCGGGTGCTTACGGTGCGGAGATGAAGGATATCGTCAAGTCCGCACGGGTGCTTCTGGAGAACGGCGAGGTTGTCGAAATTCCGCTATGCGAGATGGATTTGGGCTACCGCCGCAGTGCTTTCCAAGGGAGAAATATCTGCATACTCTCGGTGACTATGGAGCTTACGGAGGGCGACTCCGCACAAATCAAGGCGAAGATGGAAGACGTTACGCAGCGTCGCCGTGATAAGCAGCCGCTGGAATATCCGTCTTGCGGCAGCACATTCAAGCGTCCCGAGGGATATTTTGCCGCAGCACTGATTGACGAGTGCGGATTGAAAGGCTGCACCATAGGCGGTGCACAAGTAAGCGAGAAGCACAGCGGTTTCGTGATAAACAAAGGCGGTGCAACGCTTGAGGATATCAAGTCGCTTGTGGAGCATATCAAGCGTGTGGTATCAGAGAAAAAAGGCGTCGAGCTGGAGTGCGAGATGCTGATTATAGAGAGATAACAGACAAAAGAATCGAGGCAATAATCAAGTGGAATTTGTGATTGTAACAGGAATGTCAGGCTCGGGAAAATCTTCCGCTGTGAAGGTGCTGGAGGATATCGGATATTTCTGCATCGACAATATGCCGCCGCAGCTTATCCCGAATTTCGCGGCGATTTGCAGCGAGAACGGCGATATCAAGAAGGTCGCGATTGTCACGGATATTCGCGGCGGGACGATGTTTTCGGGGCTTGCGGAGAGCGTTTCAAGGCTTAAAAATACGGACGGCATTGATGTCAAGCTGCTGTTCCTTGAGTCGGACAAGGAAACACTGATGAAGCGGTACAGTGAAACCCGCCGCCTCCACCCTCTGAACGTTGCGGCAGGCGGCGACTTGTCCAAGGCGATTGATATGGAGATAGCAATGCTCGCCAATGTCCGCACCCGTGCGGATTACATCATAGACAGCACGCTCATCACCACCGCACAGCTTAAGGAGCAGATTGCGGGGCTGTTTATGGACAAGCCGACAGACCGAATGATAGTTAGCTGCATGAGTTTCGGTTTTAAGTACGGAATCCCGAATGACGCGGATTTGGTGTTTGACGTGAGATGTCTGCCGAACCCGTTCTACGTTCCCGAATTGAAGCGTAAGACGGGGCTTGACGCGGACGTCCGCGATTACGTGATGAATTCCGAGCAGTCGCAGACTCTCGAAGCGAAAATCCGCGATATGGTGGACTTTCTGCTGCCTATGTATATGCAAGAGGGTAAGAGCCGATTGGTGATAGCGTTTGGCTGCACGGGCGGCAAGCACCGCAGCATCACTTTCGCCAAGAGGACGGCAGATTATCTGGCAGAAAAGGATATCAAGGTGTCCGAGGTACACCGCGATATCGACAAGAAGTAAGATTGACGAAGTTGGAGGTGTCGTGATGTCGTTTTCGTCCGATGTTAAAAAGGAACTGTGCAGCATTGGCGACATTTCCCATAATGAAGCCGCTGCAATGCTGTACGGCTTGTTTTTTGCGGGGAGAACGCTGGACGGAAAGCCCGCAATCCAGACGGAGAACACAGACCTTCTCGCGGCGGCGAGGACGCTGTGCGAATCGGTATTCCCTAACGAGAAAACCGAAACCACACGGCTTGTGAAGAACGGCAACTCCCTCTACACATTCCGCGTGAGGTCGAGAAAGTTCTCCGAGCTGTTCGGGGATTTTTCGAGAATAAACAACGCGGTGGTTTCGGGCAACGACGCAGACAGCGGTGCGTTTCTGCGGGGAATTTTTGTGTCTTGCGGGAGCGTTACCGACCCGAATAAGGAGTACCACCTTGAGATGATTCTCCCCGAAAACGAGCGTACCGAACCGCTCCGTGCCTTTATGGACGAACATGGAATGTCCGCAAAAGTCACCACTCGCACAAAGAACGACGTGCTGTACTTCAAGACCAGCGAGATTATCGAGGACTTTCTCACCTATATAGGTGCAGGCTCTCACGCATTGGAAATAATGCAGGTTAAGATTGAAAAGGATATCCGCAACCGTGCCAATCGGTGCGTAAACTGCGACAGTGCCAATCTCGACAAGACGGTTGCCGCAAGCGAAAAGTCCCGCCGCGACATCGAAACGATATACGAACTTCTGGGTGCGGAAAACCTCTCCGCGGAACTTCGGGAAACGGCAAAATTACGTCTGGAAAATCCCGAAAGTTCGCTCTCGGAGCTGTGCGGACTGCACAGTCAGCCACTCTCACGCAGCGGGCTTAATCATCGGCTGAAGAAGCTCGCAAAAATCGCGGAGGAGCTTCGAGGAAATTATCCAAAGGACGACTAAAATGATAAAGGCATTAAAGGCGGCATTTCCCAAGACAATTCCCATTATGACGGGATTTCTCTTTCTGGGGACTGCCTATGGAATATACGCACGGACGCAAGGACTGGCGGCGGCAACGCCGATTATTACGGCGGCGGTAGTGTTCGCGGGTTCGATGGAGTTCGTCACGGTTGACCTCTTAACTACGGCGTTTGATCCGCTGGGCACGTTTGTGATGGCGGTTATGGTGAACGCACGGCACTTGTTCTACAGCATTTCGATGCTGGGAAAGTACAAGGGCACGGGGAAAATCAAGCCGTATCTGATTTTCGGGCTGTGCGATGAAACGTTCTCCGTCAACTGCACCGCCGAAATCCCGCAAGGGGTGAGTGCGGGGAAATTCTACTTCTGGGTTACGCTGTTAAATCAGGTCTACTGGGTGACAGGCGTGGCGTTAGGCTCGCTTGCGGGTTCGTTTATCGGGGTGGAGCTTCCGGGGCTGGACTTCGTGATGACCGCACTGCTGGTGGTGATATTCCTCGACAATTGGCTCAAGGAGAAGAACCACGCCTCGTCGCTTATCGGGATTGGTGCGGCGGTGGTGTGTCTTTTGATTTTCGGGAGCGAGAGCTTCATAATCCCGAGTATGGCGGTGATTATCCTCGTGCTGACTATTTTTCGCAAGAGGATAGAAAAGGCGGGTGAGGACGAATGACGGATATGATGCTCACCCCGCTTCAAACCGCGATAATGATAGCGGCAGCCGCACTCGGCACGATGCTTACACGCTTTCTGCCGTTTCTGGCGTTCGGCGGAAAGAAACCCGTCCCGAAGTATGTGGAGTATCTCGGAAAAGCACTTCCCGGAGCGGCTTTGGGGCTGCTGGTGGTGTACTGCTTCAAGAGCGTGGACATACTCGCCGCCCCGCACGGACTTCCCGAACTTATCTCGCTTGTCGTGATAGCCGCACTTCACTTATGGAAACGAAATATGCTGCTCTCCATAGCAGCAGGCACGGCGGCATATATGGTATTGGTAAACTTTGTTTTTTGAGGGGACAATTCCCCGCATATTGAAAGGAGAAGATTATGAAAGTATTATTGGTAAACGGCTCACCCCACGAGAAAGGCTGTACATATACCGCCCTCACCGAGGTGCAGAAAACGCTTATTGAATGTGGAGTAGAAGCCGAGATTTTCTGGGTGGGAAACAAGCCCATCACAGGCTGCATTGCGTGCGGAACTTGCGTTAAGAACGGCAAATGCTTCGCCAACGACACCGTAAACGAGTTTGTCGAGAAAGCACGCACAGCAGACGGCTTTGTATTCGGCTCTCCCGTGCATTACGCAGCGGCGAGCGGCTTGATTACCGCGTTTATGGACAGAGCTTTCTATTCGGGAAAGAGTGCGTTTGTCGGCAAGCCCGCCGCAAGCGTGGTAAGCTGCCGCAGAGGCGGCGCATCGGCGGCGTTCGACCAGCTTAATAAGTACTACACGATTTCGAGTATGCCGATTGTATCTTCCCAGTACTGGAATCAGGTTCACGGCAGCAATCCCGAACAGGTAGTAAAGGACGAAGAGGGTATGCAGACCATGCGTACTCTCGCACGGAATATGGCATGGCTGCTCAAGTGCATTGAGGCGGGAAAAGCCGCGGGAGTTGAATTCCCCGCAGCCGAGCCGAAGATTTCCACGAGCTTTATCAGATGATTTTCTCGTGGCAATTCGGACGTTAAAGAGGTGAAATGTGGGATTATGAATTACTGCAAACTTCAGATAGGGTGTCTTGTGGTAGTGCTGTATGTCGCGTTCATTTTTTTTCGCGGGTGCAGGAGATATCACAGAAATCCGCTTGAAACACCGTTCAGCGGAATGTTGGTGCTGTCGATAATCACGCTTTTCTTTGACGGGGCGACAGCCTATACGGTAAATCATCTGGATACGGTGAACGATACGCTCAACCGAGTTTTCCACGCGATTTTTCTGGGTGGACTTGACGCGTTTATCTTTTCCGCATTCCTCTATATTCTGTATGTCACGGGGTTTTATCCCAAGAAAAAGCGGCAGAAAATACTGATATACACGCCCGTGCTTATTAATGTGGCGGTGGTCATTTTAAGCGTTGGTTCGCTGGAGTTCCGAAAGGGGGAAATCTCGAATTACTCAATGGGAATGACTGCGTACACCTGCTTTATTATGGTAGGAATTTATCTCCTGCTGGCGGCGTTGTTCTGCATAAGGGGATTTCATAATATCAAGAGAGAAAAGCGTGACGGAATAATAACGGTTTTCCTTGTGGTAATTGTGGTGACCGTAATTCAGATGATTTTCCCTCAAACGCTTATCACCAGTATTGCCGTGACTATGATTCTTCTGGGAATTTATATGAACTTCGAGGACAACGCACTGAAGGAACTGTCGCACTACTACCACGAAACAGTCCTCAGCTTCGCCAACCTCGTTGAAAACCGCGACAAAAATACCGGCGGACATATTCGCCGCACGGCAAAGTATGTGGAGCTTATCGCGGAGGAACTGAAGCGAATGGGAGTCTACAAAAATGTTTTGACCAAGGACTATGTGGACAATCTGATAAACGCGGCGCCTATGCACGATATAGGCAAAATCGCAGTTCCCGACGCAGTGCTGCAAAAGCCGGGAAAGCTCACCGATGAGGAATACGCGATTATGCAGACTCACGCCGAGGTAGGTGGCAATATTATCCAAGAAACGTTCAGCAACCTTGGAAACGAGGACTACTGCCTGATGGCTTACAGAGTAGCACGTCACCATCACGAGAAGTGGAACGGAAAGGGCTATCCCGATGGACTTACTCAGGTGGATATTCCCGTATGTGCGAGGATAATGGCGGTAGCGGACGTGTTTGACGCTGTTTCGGAGAGGCGGTGTTACCGTGACGCAATGCCTCTCGACCGGTGCTTCAAGATTATAGAGGAAGGCAGTGGGAAGGATTTCGACCCGCTGGTGGTGGAGGCGTTTCTCAATATCCGCGATAAGGTGGAAGCGGTACACAAGGAGTTCGCGGACGAGCAAAGTAGCTCTGACAAATAGTTACAAAGCGGCATCGAATTTTTCGGTGCCGTTTTTCGCGTTGTTATGCGGATTATGCAGCCGGTAAAATTTTCTTCAAAATTCTTGCAGCGTTTTCTGCGGTCACGCAGTATTATCTACGAATGCGTTAATATTGCAGATGAAAAAGCGGGGAGCTTTCTTCCGACAAGGGGGTACAGCGGGGAAAAGCAACGCTGCGGAATTTTTTCACTTTACACATTCGCCACAATTTTTAAAATTCTACTTATCAGAAAATTGTCACTTATTTCTATTGTATTTTTCAAAATAATAGTGTACAATATTAACGTTGTCCCTAATCGCCCGAAACAACTCGGGAGATTTGGGAAATTTTATAGAAAGGGGAAAAATATGAGTAACAGAAAATTTGCAGCACTTATTGCAGCGGCGACACTGGCGTTTTCGTTTTCCGGCTGTGTAGGCAACGGAAATTCGGGTACGCAATCGGGCAGTGGAGCAAACGAATCAACAACATCTCAGTCAACACCGTCAACATCTACTGAGATAACACCTGCACCTGACAATTCTGAGAGTTCATCGACATCCTCTTCCACCTCGTCTGAAAGTACGGTTCCTTCCGACGAGTCCGCAAACGGCGAACCGAACGAATCAGCAATGGAAAACTCCGACAGTCAGCATACAAACAGTTGACAATGGGGGAATCCTCATAAGGCAAAGTATTTTTTGACAATAGGGTGACTCTAAAAACCGGTTTTACCTCAAACAAGGTTTTTAGAGGTACCCAAAATGAAAGGACAGAAAACTATGAAGAAGATTATTACAACAGCACTTATCGCAGCTATGCTCACAGCTACACTTGCAGGCTGCAGCAACAACGCAAACTCCGGCAATTCGGGAACAAACTCCGACGCAAGCAACATTACAAGCGACACCGACAGCAATCCTTCGGGTGATGCTTCCAACACCGAGAGCGGCGAGGACAGCACTCCCGTAGCCGAGGCAAAGAGCCCTGTTGAGCGTCTGAACGCAGTATTCTCCGAGTTTGAGTGCTTCAGCCCCAACGGCGGTATGCCCATGATAGTGGCAGGAGCTGACAAGGCTGCTATCGAAGCGGTCTTCCCGACTCCTGCTGACCCTGAGAAGCGTACTCACTGCGTAAGCATGATTGGGGAGGATGTCGCAAACACTGCTCAGTGGTTTGGTGCAACGGAGCTTAACCTTGACGACTGCGAGGACTATGTATTCGCAGGCCCGATGATTAGTGCTTCTCTTAAGCAGATTGTTATTGTAAAGCCCAAGGCAGGCAGGGAAGAGGCTGTAAAGTCCGCAATGACCGCATTTGCCGAGTATGCTAAGACTCCCAACCCCATTGAGTACCCCGCTTGGGAGGCAGAGCGTGCAGGCACTAAGTTTGGCGAAACTTCCGATGGTTGCTTCTACGTTGTAGTTGCAAAGGAAGGTGCTGAAATGGGTGCAGCAATCGAGAACGCTTAATTTTTGACGCATAATAAACAAAGAAACCGCTCCTCAATCCGAGGGGCGGTTACTGTTTCTGATTTTGCACTTTACAAGGTATATTGCCGTACAAGCAAAAACCACAATACTGATGAACTGCGAGGTGGACAGCCCGAACACAAAACCGCGGTACTCATCGCCCCGCCAGAATTCCAGAATAAATCGTCCCACAGGATAAATCAGCAGATACAGTGATAAGAGCGAGCCTTGGAGTTTTCCTGTTTTCATAGAACGGACAAGCAGCCACCAAAGCAGCCCTGCCAGCAGAAATTCAAACCCCGCCTCAAACAGTTGGATAGGCACTCTTGGAACGCCGTTTGCACTTTCCACGATTGAGTCGTGATAGGTTACGCCGTGTTCCCATTCCACGCCGTAGCAGCATCCTGCCAAGAAGCAGCCCACGCGTGCAAAGCCGTGCAGCAGTGCGATAAACGGTGCCGCACAGTCGGTGGTGATATCCATAGGCATCTTCATTCGGCGAATCGCGAGGTAGCCTGCCAACAGTCCGCCCAGCAATCCTCCGTAGAACACCGAGCCGCTGAAAATAATGCCAAATCGCTTGATAAAGTCGAGGAAATCCTTTGCTTCAAGCAGCTTTCCCCAATATGAGATGTTTGTTATGCCGAAAAGCAGGTGCATTCCCAGAAAAACACCAAGTGCCGACCAAAGATACATCAGAATCATAGAGATGTCGTCGCCTGTACGCTTTTTGTAGTAGTGAATACTGATGGGACACGCTGTCATTATTCCGATTAGTGCAAATATCCCGTAAGTGCTGATAAACAGCGGCCCTATATGAAATCCCGAAAACATAAATTCTCCTTGAATGCCTTGAATTGCCGTGATACAAATGTAACCCCGCCCAGTCGGACGGGGTTTTGTTGCCGATATTAAACCGGTAGAAGAATTAGTAGGTGCTGCCCATTGCTGCAAGTCCGCCAAGGCATCCGAAGCAGAGAATCATGCCAAAGTAGAGTACCATAGAAATGATACCGATGATAAGACCTGCGGTTGCAAAGCCCTTGCCGTCAGTCTCTCCGGAATCCTTGAACTTCTTGAGTGCGATACCACTGATGTAGTTTGGTTTTGCGGCGCTGATTGTAATTGT
>JBJESA010000113.1:0-3129 GCA_051882535.1 Oscillospiraceae bacterium | reverse complement strand
GCATCGGCTACGGCATCGACGAACGAGCACCGATAGAGCGTTATCCGCTCCGCTCGTGCGAGCCTACCGATGTGCCATTTATAGAAGCGATAGAGCATTATTAAAGGCAAAAATAGTTTGCTTTTTTAGAATTTATAAGATAGGTGTGCTTGATTTTTGCCCATACCTTAAATTATCTTTGCAAACGAATTGCAGAAGATATGCTAAAAAACATACGATGCTCTTATACATTATATAAGAAAAAATTCGTAACTTTGCAATTCAAGCAATAAATTCTGAGAATGACCAAAAAATAGGAAGAAAATATAACGGCAATATTGCCGGTGACTTTTAAGGAAAACTCCTTTGTAGTTGCACAAGGTTTGGTCGCCTTCAGATGCTACATTGGAGTTTTTTGTATCTATGAAGTTCGATAAATCGAAATGGAAAGAACTTGACATAAATACTGATAGTTTGTGGATTATAGGTCCGCGAGCTAAAGGTGGGAAACACGAAAATGTTTACCATGGCAACTTCGTTCCACAAATCCCCAATCAAATGATTAGACGCTACGCTGACGAAGGTGGCGTAGTCCTTGATATGTTTATGGGTAGCGGTACAACACTCTTTGAAAGTGAAAGTTTGGGGCGAGATTACATAGGGTTTGATATAAATGATGAAATTATCCAGTACGTTGAGTCTAAGATGGATTCAAATTCGCCAATCAAATACTTTATTCACAATTGTGATATAGCAAATGGCGAAAAAGTTAAATCGTTTGTTGAATCAGATTTGAAAGCAGTTGGCAAGCGTACTGTAGATTTGATTATGTCGCATCCGCCGTACCTTGATATCGTGAAATTCACTGATAAGAAAGAAGATTTATCAAATATCTCAAGTCTCAACGAATTTATCTCAAAATTTATTGAAGCGACAAGAAATGTTTGGCAATTCTTAAAGGTCGGTAAATACTATTGTCTTGTTATAGGAGATATTTATAGGGATAGCGAGGTTATTCCACTCAGTTTTTATTTGATGTACGCAATTAAGCGAAATTTTAACTGTAAGTTAAAAGGCATCGTAATAAAAGATATGGTGGGAAATAGAGCTAAGCTTGGTATAGAATCACTTTGGAGATATCGAGCATTAAAAAGCGATAATTTCCTATTTAAGCATGAGTATATTTTTGTATTTAAGAAAACATCAAAATAAATAATATGGCAAAGAATAATTTGATAGACTTATTTTTGGAGTTAGCCCAACCAAACGAAGAAACAGGTGAAAGCCGTTGGGTATATACTTCGGAATTTGTCGGACGATATAAAGATTTAGTACTTGGTAACGGGTGGAGCTGGGGCAGAAAGTCTTCACGCCTTCAACGTACCTATAAGGTTGAAGTCGAAAGAGCCGGAAAAGGAAACGGCATCACTGGTATTCGCTTAACCGGGTATAATGAAGACCCGCATTTCAGTCAAAATATACGTCAGGATATAAAAGACGAAATCTGCAAACGCAAGTGTGTTATGCTTGGCGTGAAAGGCACATCCGAGAACACGACTATCGAAGTAGATCACAAAGACGGTCGAAAAGATGATATGCGAGTTTCCGATATGGCAACGCAAAGGATAGAAGATTTTCAGCCCCTTTGTAAAGCAGCTAATGATATCAAACGCCAAATTTGCAAACTCTGTAAAATGACTGATAAGCGTTGGGATGCCAAAAACATATCAGGTAATCCTTATTCGTTTTACGAGGGAAACGAAGATTATACCGAGGAATTAGGTTGTAGAGGTTGCTATCAGTATGACCCGGTTGAATACAGAATTCAAACCGTTCGCAGACTGAGCGAAGAAGCAATCCAACAAAGCGTGGATTTTGTTATGAGAAAGTTATATCCAGAATTATTTAAAGAAGATTGATGAGCGGAATGTACAGCATACAACAAGTAGCAGAAATATTGAATACTACGCAAAAAGCTGTGCGTCGTATAGTAGCCAGTGGTGAAATTGAAAGCACTAAAGTAGGCACAAAATACTCCATTTCAGAGAGTGCGTTGTTGGATTATCAAAACCGCACACATACTGAAACGAGCGTGAATATACAATACAATTTATTTGGTGAGCCGGAAACAGTAAAACAAACATATACTCCTAAAGTGCCGAATTTAGTTGATATATCTTCGTTTTGGGCACATCCCACAAAATCAAAAATGACTTTTGTCGATTTGTTTTGCGGTGCAGGTGGATTGTCTAAAGGACTTGAGATGTCCGGGCTTGAAGGCATTTGCGGTCTTGATTGGTTCAAAGAGGCTTGTATGACCTACAATCGCAACTTTGACCACCCATTTGTTAATGGCGATATTAAATCGCCAGAAATAAAGGCACAATTCTATGACACAGTAAAGAGGCAACTCAATGGCAGGCATCTCGATATTGTAGCAGGAGGCTTTCCCTGTCAAGGGTTCAGTATGGCAGGAAATAGAATTGTTGATGACCCACGCAATTCGTTGTACCTCGAACTAATAGAAATTGTTGAGCATTTGCAGCCCGATTTCGTTATCTGCGAGAATGTGAAAGGCTTGCGAAGTATGCTTGACGGACTTGTTGAAAAGAAAATCATTGATGATTTTCGAGCTATTGGTTATGAGATGAATGTGATGACACTTTGTGCTGCCGATTATTACACACCGCAGAAGCGAGAGCGTGTTATCTTTATAGGTAACCGCAAAGGTTTGAAAAACTATCACCCACAGCCGATACTGCAACCATCGGAATATATCACCACAGGTGCAGCTATTGCTGACCTTATGGAAATGCCCGAAAATAAGGCGTTCAACCATGTGCCTACAAAACATCGTCCCGATATGGCACAAAGAATGCTTGAATTACCAGAGGGGCAAAGTTTGTACAAAGGATATTCCGACGCATGGAAAAAATGTCCGTGGAACGAGGCTTCGTGTACAATAAAAGAGAATCATGGCGGTGTGAACATTCACCCGAAATTGCCTCGTGTGCTCACGGCTCGTGAAATGGCTCGTTTGCAGTCTTTCCCCGATGATTTTATCTTCGAGGGACCAAAAAACAAGCAACTTGTACAGATTGGAAATGCTGTACCTCCACTTCTTGGTAAAGCTATCGGTTTGGCAGTTCG
>JBJESA010000112.1:0-13476 GCA_051882535.1 Oscillospiraceae bacterium | reverse complement strand
GCAACAAGGAGAAAGAAAAGCTCCAGAACACGCTCGAGAAGATAGTGGCAGAGATGGTGGAGAACGCCAAGTTCCTCGTACCCGTAGAAATAGCCGCAGAGCCTGAAAAGGACAAGGACGGCGGGCTGTGTATTCCTGCGTCTACCGATGTAACTTTCGTTATTTTCTCGCTGGACGAAAAGCAGAGATTTATCCCGATTTTCTCCGATACCGAAACATACAACAAGTGGGAGAAAGCAGAGAATGTCCACGCAATGACGATGGATTTCGCCAGCCTTGCCAATCTGATGGAGAAATCCACCACGGGCGAGGGGCTGGTGCTTAACCCGTTCACCGATAATATGATGATAAAGCGTGAAATGGCACTCAAGTGGTTTGAGCAGTTCCAGATTGCACGCAACGGAAGTGCGAGCCACGCTATCCCCGCGTCTATGGCGGAGCAGGTGTACAACCTCAACCCGTATCCGTTCCAGCTGATGAATACGCTGTGCGAGGCTGCACGCAGCACTCCCGCAGTTAAGGCTATGTGGCTGCGTGGAATCAACCTCAACAACGAGGAGAGCTACCTGCTTATTGTGGACTTTACGGGCGACCGCCAGAAAGCGATTTCCCCGCTCGGCGAGGCTGCAAGAAAGTTCCTCGGCAATATGCCGCTTCACATTGTCCCGCTTGACGAGGGCTTTGGCGGCAAGGCTGCAAAGGGTGTTACGCCGATTTACACAAAGGAGTAATCTGCAAAATTCGGGTAATTTTTGCTGTTTTCTATGCTTTCTTCGCAATTTGTGCAAGATGTACAAAAGAAACGCTGTAATTTCTGGTTTAATTTGAGTAGATTTTTTTCCTCTATTGTGATATAATGTGTTAAAGGGGCGATTATACGCTCGAATCAGATAGAAACGCATTCAACGAGTTCATCGGATTAAATGGCTCAACTTGGGGGCGTATACATTGGTATTTGGAGGGAAATATTATGGCTAAGAAGAAGTTATTCGGAAACAACATAAAGCCGTCCTGCAAGTATTGCGAGTTGGGTACGGCAGGCGAGGGCGATAAAATTACTTGCAGCAAGTTCGGTGAGGTTAAGGCATACGATTCCTGCAAGAAGTTTGTGTACAATCCCCTCAAGCGAATTCCCAAGAAGGAACTTTCCCTTGCGAAATCCGCTGTCAATGATATTGATTTTTAAGCCGACGCTGAAAACGCAGATTGTTTTCGGTGTGTACAGTGTCGGCAAGTCTTGATGTTGACGTTTGAGAATTAAGAAGCCCCGCCAATGCGGGGCTTTTCAGACTGTCGATAAAGCCCCATCTGCTTCGTCAACGGCTTGTTGGCAGGCACAAAGCCTAGCCAACAAGCCGTTTCCTAGCATCTGGGGCTTTCTCGCCAGTCTGTTTAAATTATATCGGGAGAAAAGATATGAACGTTATTGATGAAATTCTCGGCGTGGAGAACGCGTGTTTCGACAAGCCGTGGACATACGAGATGCTGAGTTTCGAGATTCACAGTCCCCTGTGCGTTCTCGCGTATGAGCAGCGGGAGGGGCATATCACCGCGTTTGCCCTCGGCAGAGTGATTGCAGACGAAGGTGAGCTGCTGCGTATCGGCACTCCGCCGCAGCACCGCAGACAGGGGCTGGCGGGGAAAGCGTTGGCGGCGTTCCTCGGGAAAATGCGGGAGGCGGGGGCTGCCCGCTGCTTCCTTGAGGTGCGAAGCCGCAATGCTCCCGCAATCTCACTCTACGAGAAGCAAGGATTCAAGCGGGTGGGACTTCGTAAGAAGTACTACGGCGATGATGACGCGGTGGTAATGGCGGTGGATTTGTGAATATGCCCATCTCGTGCGTGTTCGGCGTAATCCGAAAAGCGGTTCGGGCAAATTTACTCTGATTTTTCAATCATTTTACACGAATATGGTGGCTTTGGAGGTTCTCCCCTATTATAATATTAAGTAGGCAAAACGATTTTGCCGAGTACGACACAATGGGGGAGTGACCTTATGAAATCACAGGTAATGCACAGCGAGGGAAAGCGGACAGCCGCACCTGACGGTTTATTCCTGTTCGCGTTATCCTGCATCGTTTTCTTAACTCTGCTGGTTGTGGACGGCGTGATTTATTCGGGCGTTGTTTCAATGGTTATTCCATGCGTGCTGTTCGCGTGCCTAGCTTCATGGAACTTGTATGGGTGGCTTGGCAAGAATGAGTTTTTGAAGCATCATTGGATTAACGTCTTGATTACGGCATTGGCTGTAGCTGTCCAGCTAGTGACGTTCTGCATTGCCTTGCCGCACTACACTTCCGCAAAAGCCGCCGAGGCGGTCGAGCTTTCAATGGAGAATGTGAAAGTGGTCGAAAACCACGCAATTGATACGCTTGAGCCGTTGTCCCCGTTTGTGAAAAAGGGGTATCTTCTCTCGTGTGAGGAATCAACAACCGCTCGGGATTTTATGGTGTTTTTCAATCCTGTAAACGGCGACTATTACGAAATGTCATAACCGATAAAGTCTATTTGATTCGACAAGCTGAGCCGATAGTGTCTGTTCCTTTCAGCAGTGGAGGATTCGCGGAAACTTATGGATTTCTGCCAATGCTCCCCGCTTGCATTTTCCCGCATCGTCACACGACGCTGCGGGATTTTTCTTTGACGCTAAGAACCGCTCATTCCCAAAAATCCATTGACAAAACCCGTGACTTGTGGTAAAATAAAAGAATAGGTATACGTTATAATAAATGCGGGATTTGGGGGTGTGCTTATGGTCTGCGGCCGCTGCGGAAGAACATTTGACGAAACGAAGCAGGACTACTGCGGCTTTTGCAGGACTGTCCACACCAAGCAGGGCGAGCCTGTCCGCGATTTGAAAGGCATACTCCGCTATATCACCGATAAGTTCGGGGCGGAAACGCTGCTCGACAGGCGAAAGACGGACGCTCTGCTCTCCGACTTCTTCCCCAAAGAGTCGGCAGCACGCAGACTTTGCTATGTCGCACTGTATGACGGGTGTGCGAAGAAGCTGTACGCCGTTCGCGGAAAGCCGTTTGAAGTACGCTGTGCCGCTGCGGCGGGCTGCATCAAGTCGCTGCGTGACGAAATCGGATTAAAGGGCCGTACCGCCGCCGAGGCGGTGGAGGCTGTGGGCTGTGCTCTCGGGTGCGAGATTTCGTTTAAGAAATCGGACGTTCTCCCCGCGTCGGAAACCGAATCCAAGAAGAATATCACCGACCCGCAGGAGCAGTATTCGCTCGGACGGCATTTCGACCGAATCAGCGAGTACGAAAAGGCTATCTACTGGTTTGAATGTGCCGCTTTGCAGGACTGCGGCGAGGCACAGTACTATATGGGAAGTTACCGTTTGGAAGGACGCGGCGGGATACAGGACATAGCAGCCGCCCGCGAGTGGTTTGTCCGTGCTGCGGAGCATGGAGTGGCACAAGCGGAGTATATGACCGGCTACTTCTATGCGGAGGGTATTGCGTGTCCTTTGGACGAGGATAAAGCGTTTGAGCTGTTCTACAGTGCGGCGAAGAAAGGCTGTGCAGACGCAGCGAATATGATAGCCCTCTGCTATGAGAACGGCGTTCACACCAAGCAAAGCGACGACCTCGCCCGCAAGTGGCGAAAATACGCACAGAACATCAAGACGGAGAGTCTTCCGGACGAAGCGGAGGCTCCCGAGCCAATGCCCGACGACGGAGAGGCACTCTACCAGAGTGCAAGACGCTGCCTCGCCGAAAAGAACTACGAGGGAGCGGCTATGTTCTACAAGCAAGCCGCTGAGATGGGCCACGCAAGGGCACAATGCTCCTACGGAAAGTGCCTGTACACGGGAAGCGGCACGGCGAAAGACCCGGCAGAAGCGTTCCGCTGGTTTAAGCAGGCGGCTCAGTCCAATCTTAATATCGCACAGTACAATCTTGGCATAATGTATTTAAAGGGCGTGTATGTCCCGAAAGATATGACAGAAGCAAGAAAATATTTTTCGCTCGCCGCCGACAACGGCCACGAAGAAGCGGCGAAGATAATCAAGAAGTTAGGCAAGAGCTAATCGTTAATCAAGGAGGTTGCGTATGAACGCGGCAGTAATTCTTACAAAGTGCAAAGAGAACCACGAGTTATTTGGAATACGCACCGAGCAGCGTGAAGACGGTGCGTGGTATGCGACTTGGGCATTCAAGGTGTCCGAACGCACGGCAAGCCGTGAGAAGTTCGGCGACACCGAGATTTCGGGTAATGTCTACGTCACCACCGACTATCCCTCCTGTCCGTACTGCGGAGCAAAGGGCTTCTTCCAGTGCAGCGAGTGTGGCAAGACCACCTGCTGGAACGGCGAGAACGAAACCGTTTGCGAGTGGTGCGGCAATGCGGCGGAAACCTCCGCGGAGGAGAGCTTTGAGTCCCTGACCGGTGGCGGATTCTGATTTTTGCGAATTTAACGAAAAGGGGTTAAGGTTATGTTGAAAGTCGGCGACAGAGTACCGCTCGAGCTTGGCGGGAACGCTGAGATAATCGAGGTTTTAGGCTCGGGCGGACAGGGCACAGTTTACCGTGCGGAATACGCGGGACGGGAGTACGCCCTCAAAATCTATTTCCCCAACAAGCTGAAAAGTCCCGAGATTTTCCGCGAAAATCTGCGGAAGCTTATCGAGGATTCGTTCCAAAACAGCACGTTTCTGATGCCGAAGATGCTCACCGCACAGATGGACGAGGGCTTTGGCTTTCTGATGGACATTATTCCGAGCGAGTACAAGCCGTTCTCGGATATTCTCAACGCAAAGGTGAAATTGTCGGGGCTGTATTCTGTGGTGAACTCCGCTATTCGGATAACCTCCGCATTCCGCGAGCTTCACAACAGTGGCAAGAGCTATCAGGATTTAAATGACGGCGGATTTTTCATTCGCCCGTCTGACGGAGATGTGCTTATCTGCGACTGCGACAATATCGCACCGTACGGCGAACACCTCGGCATTGCGGGAAAACCCGGCTATATGGCTCCCGAGATTGTCCGCGGCGAGAAAGCACCCGACAAGTACACGGACAGATATTCGCTGGCGGTGGTGCTGTTCCGTCTGCTGCTGAGGGGCGACCCGCTGGAGGGAGGACGCGTCCTCAAGAGCGTGTGCCTTACAGAGGAGGCAGAGCGGCGGCATTACGGTTTTGAGCCGATTTTCGTGTACGACCCCGATGATGATTCCAACCGACCGGTACGCGGCGTTCACAACAACATTATCAAGTTCTGGAAGATTATGCCGGACTATATCCGCGAGGCGTTCGAGTTTTCGTTTACGGTGGGACTGCGTGAGCCGAGCAAGCGTATTATCGAGAAGCAGTGGCTCGACCTGCTCAAGAGAATGCGTGGCGACATCACCGCCTGCACCTGCGGAATCCAGAATTTTCTGCCCGCCGTTGATGTCGATGACGAGGGCAAGCTGATTTGCCCGTGCGGTATGCACTATGCAAAGCCGCTGACGCTTGCGGGGGAGAAATTCTCGACCTTGCTGTTTGACGGTGCGAAGCTGTTCGATGACAATGTGAAAGTAGAAGCCGAGGTTGTCCGCAACAAGAAAAATCCCGCACTGTGGGGACTTAAGAACCACGGCGAGAGTGCGTGGAAATGCGTTCTCCCGAACGGTGACGAGCGGGAAATTGCCTCGGGCGGAGCGGCTCCCATTTTCAAGGGGACAAAGCTTGAAATCAACGAGAAATCTTACGAGATAACAGACTAAGCAACACCGCACATAGCCGCACGGCGATGTGCGGTTTTTAAGGAGATATTATGGAACTCACAATCAGAAAAGCCGAAGAACGCGATATTCCCGAAATTATGAAGTTACTGTACCAAGTGCATGATGTACACGCACAAAAACGTCCCGACCTGTTTAAAATCGGAGCAGCGAAGTACACCGAGCCGCAATTGAGCGAGGTCATAGCCGCAAACCCCGTTTTTGTAGCCGCAGACAGCGAGAGCGGAAAGATACTCGGTCACGCATTCTGTATTCTGTACCTGCACATGGACAACAACAGCACAAATTATTCCAACCTCTACATAGACGACCTTTGCGTTGACGAAGCGGCACGGGGACGCCATGTGGGAAAGGCATTGTATGATTATGTCCTCGACTACGCACGGAAAAGCGGCTGCTACAACGTAACCCTCAACGTCTGGAGCTGCAACGAGGGTGCGATGGAGTTCTACAAGGCTATGGGTATGTCCGTGCAGAAGATAGGTATGGAAGTTATACTATAAATTCGCGTACAAATACAAAAATCCCCCCGAACGAATGTTCGGGGGATTCTTAGTACTATTTCCCAAATTGATTAGTCAGCTGCATAAGGAATGAGTGCAAGCTGTCTTGCTCTCTTGATAGCAGTTGTAAGCTCTCTCTGGTGGAATGCACAGCAGCCGGTAACTCTGCGGGGAAGAATCTTCGCACGCTCGGTCATGTACTTGCTAAGCTTTGCAGTGTCCTTGTAATCAATAAATTCAGCTCTTGCCGCACAGAACTGGCACACCTTTTTACGTGTACGCTTTACGGGATGAGCGGACTTTTCCATCTTTTCAGACATGGTACCTTACCTCCTATTAGAATTAATCGTTTTCGTTAAACGTGAGCGTCAGAACGGGTAGTTGTCATCGGTCGCACCCTTGAAATCAGCGGGAGCACCGCCGTTTCCTGCGGGTTGCTGCGGTGCGGTTTGAGGAGCGGGCTGCTGCATGGGAGCGGGAGCACCCTGAGGAGCACCATATCCGCCGTTTCCTTGAGCATAGCCGTTGTTGTAACCGCCGTTGCCGCCGTTATTATATCCGTTCTGCTGATATCCGCCTGCGTTTCCGTAGGAACCTGTACCGCCCTGGGGATTGTTTGTCTTTTCACCGGTGAAGCTCGCCTGATCAACTACAACTTCCATAGCATTGACGTTGTTGCCGTTCTTATCTGTATAAGAGCTGGTCTGAAGCTCGCCCTCAACCAGAATCATGCTGCCCTTTCTGAAATAGCGGGTGATAAACTCCGCAGTCTGACGCCAAGCGGTGACTCTGATGAAGTCGGACTTCCTCTCCTCGCCCTTGGTCTGATAGCGTCTGTCTACCGCCATCTGGAAATGACATACACTGATACCGTTCGGTGTTGTTCTGAGTTCCAAATCGTGTGTGATTCTACCCATCAAAATTACTTTGTTAAAAGACATAACATTTACCTCCAATAATCATTAACCGTTACAAATTCCTTTGTCTTCTTCCTCTTGAAGCGGGATTACTTCGCGAGAATTACTGCTGAACGCAGTACGCCATCAGTAATGTTGATTACACGCTCGAGTTCTGCGGGGAAATCGGGCTTCGACTCGAAAGTGTAGAGCACATAGTAGCCCTCACCCTCGTAGTTGATCTCGTAAGCGAGCTTTCTCTTGCCCCACTCGTCAACATTGGTAAGCGTACCGTTAGCCTTGATGAGGTCAGAGAACTTTGCTACGAGAGCCTTGATCTGCTCCTCGTCCTTCTTCAGAGAAAGAACGAGCATTGCCTCATACTTTTCGCTAAGCTTTGCCATTTTAAGCACCTCCTTATGGATATATATCCTGCACCCTATGTGCAGGAAAGGGGTAAATCGCCGCCCTGTCGGCAACGATTGACAAACTTCATTATAGCACGTCCGAAACTGTTTGTCAAGGGTTTTTCAAAATTTTCTCTAAAAATTACTTTTCGGGAGAGATTTTCCAGATTTCCTCGGCGTAATCTGCGATGGTTCTGTCGGAGCTGAACTTGCCGGCTGCCGCCATATTCAGCCAGCACTTCTTGATAAACTCGTCGTGGTTGAACTTAAAGTCGCTGTTCGACTTGAGCTTCGCCTGAACGTAGCTCTCCAAATCGCCCGACAGGTAGTAGTGGTCGGCTCTGTGCCACGAAGCACCGTCCAGCAGCGAGTAGTACAATTCGCGGAACGCACCCGAGCCGCCATCGCTGAACGTGCCGTCTATGAGCGTATTCAGCACTCGTGCCACACGCGTGTTCTCCGCATAAATCTTGCGGGGGTCGTAGGTGGGCATAATCTGTGCGAGGTCTTCAACACGAGCACCGAAGATGTAGTTGTTTTCCTCGCCTGCCTCCTCGCAAATTTCGACATTCGCACCGTCGTAGGTGCCGAGCGTCATTGTACCGTTGAGCATAAACTTCATATTGCCCGTACCCGAAGCCTCCGTGCCCGCAGTGGAAATCTGCTCGGAAATATCCGCAGCGACTACCAGCTTCTCCGCATAGGAAACGTTGTAGTTCTGGACGAATACCACCTTTATAAGCCCGTTGATGTCGGGGTCGTTGTTTACGAGGTTCGCAATCTCGTTGATGAACTTGATAATCGCCTTTGCACGTGCATAGCCGGGGGCGGACTTCGCACCGAAGATGTAAGTGGTAGGTGCGAGGTTGTCCTTTGCGATACTTCCGTCCTTGATTCCGAAGTAGATGTACAGGATAGAGAACGCATTCAGCAGCTGACGCTTGTACTCGTGAAGACGCTTTATCTGGATATCAAACAGGCTGTCGGGGTCAATCTCAATGCCTTCCTTATTTTTAATATAGTTAGCGAGTGCTATCTTGTTCTTATGCTTGATATTGGCGAAGCTGCCGAGAATCGTCTTGTCGTCCGCGAAGCTGCGTAGTTTCGACAGCTGCGACAGGTCGGTAAGCCAAGCCTCTGAGCCAAGCAGTTCGGTGATAAGAGCGGACAAACCGGGGTTGCACAGTCCAATCCAGCGACGGGGAGTAATGCCGTTTGTCTTGTTGGTGAAACGCTCGGGGTAGAGCTCATACCACTCGGGGAGAGCGTCCTTTTTAAGAATCTCGGTGTGAATCTTCGCAACGCCGTTTACGTGCTGCGAGCAGTAGATAGCGAGCTTTGCCATGTGCACAAGACCGCCCGCAACCGGCTGCATCTTTTCAATTTGGGTGCGGGGCATACCGCGGCGGTACATATCGGAGATAAACGCTTCGTTTATGCGGAGAATAATCGTGTAAACCTCGGGGAGCAGTTCTTCCACAAGGTCGCTGC
Source organism: Oscillospiraceae bacterium (assembly GCA_051882535.1). Classification (GTDB taxonomy): domain Bacteria; phylum Bacillota; class Clostridia; order Oscillospirales; family Ruminococcaceae; genus CAG-115. The sequence continues at coordinate 4,442 of JBJESA010000112.1, read as the reverse complement.
CCCACTTTTCCAACGCTTCTGCCATAATGGTGTGGTTGGTGTAGTTAAAGGTCTTTTTGGCGATTTCGAGAGCTTCTTCAAACTCGCAGCCACGCTTGATGAGGTTGCGGATAAGCTCGGGAATAGCGATTACGGGGTGGGTGTCGTTAAGCTGGATTGTGTTGTACTCTGCGAAGTTGGACAGCGGACGTCCTGCACGCAGGTGCTTTCTTATCATATCTTCAACGGAAGCCGCACTGAAGAAGTACTCCTGCTTAAGACGGAGCAGCTTGCCGGGACGTGCGTCATCGTTGGGGTAGAGCGTGCCGCTGATGTTCTCGGCTTCAATCTGTCCGCGAGCGGCTTCGAAGTAGTCCTGACGGTTGAACGCCTCGAAGTCAAATGCGTTGATAGGCTCTGCCTGCCACAGGCGGAGAGTGCCCGCGAAGTCGTTTTTGTAGCCGAAAATGGGCATATCGTAGGGGACAGCCTTGACATCGCCTGTCGAATAGTGGATAATAACGGTATCGTCCTCGGCACGGCGGCTCCACGGGTCGCCGTACTTAGTCCAATCGTCTGCGTACTCTTTCTGGAAACCGTTTTCGATAGTCTGCTTGAAAAGTCCGTACTTGTAGCGGATTCCGTAGCCGGTGAGCGGGAGCTTCATAGTAGCCGCACTGTCAAGGAAGCAGGCGGCAAGTCTGCCCAGACCGCCGTTTCCGAGAGCGGCGTCCTCAATATCCTCCATATCGGAGAGGGACGCACCTACGCTGCCTAGCAGTTCCTCGGCGTAGTCGTGAAGTCCAAGGCACAGAATGTTGTTGTACACAGCTCTTCCCACGAGAAACTCCATAGAGAGGTAAGCTGCACTTCTGCCCTTGGGTGCACAGCAGTCCATCATAGGCACAGCCTGACGCATAATCGCACGGGAGAGTGCGTCGTGAAGCTGCGGTGCGGTCAGCTTCTTCCCGCTGCCGCGTATGTCGCGGAGCGTGTCTTCGAAATCGTTTTTAAGCAACGTCTTGTCAATCATAGTCTGTTCTCCTTACTTTGAAAAGGCGGTTTTCCGCCGATGAATACAAGCTTCAGTGGAAATTTAAGCCCACTACTATATTATAACACACTCTTGCCGCAAAATCAAGAGGGAACAGGAAAATCCGCTGTGCTTTGGGCTTGCCCCATAACGGGGAGTGCAGAGGGGGTGACTTCTCTTTGCAAAATGTAAGATTTGTTTAAAATGCACATAAGATGGGCGGAAATTTCTCTATGGAAATGGGACGAATTTCAAAAAAATTTGCCAATCCGCTTGCAATTGTCGGGCGTTTGTGGTATAATTATATGCAGTAAACTGTGGTTTGTAGGGGGTATTGTACCCAAAATCGAATCGCAGCACAATATGTTGAGAATGGAGGCTTTTTAGTGACACAATTCTCTTTTGTAGCCACTGACGCAAACGGTAAAACCGTCAAGGGCAAGGAGTTCGCGGAGGACCCCAAAGACTTACAAGTGCGTCTGAAAGAGCGAAAACTGTACCTCACCAGTTACCGTAACCTCGGCGAGGGCGGCGGTGATGTCAAGTACAAGTTCAAGACCAAGGAAGTATCCTTTATCAGCCGTCAGCTCGCTTCTATGACCGGTGCGGGTCTGTCACTGGTCAGAGCACTGTATATCCTTCAGGAACAGCAGGAGAACAAAAAGGCAAAGGCTGTTCTTCTGGATATCTACGAAGAAGTACAAAAAGGTAAGTCGCTTGCCGATGTACTTAAGCAAAAACCCGGTGTATTTCCCGATATGTTCGTAGCGATGGTTGCTGCCGGTGAAGCTTCCGGTACACTCGACCAGATGTTCAACCGTCTGTCCGACCACTTCGCTAACGCAAACAAGACGGCAAACAAGGTTAAATCCGCGATGGTTTACCCGATTATCCTCGGCGTGCTGCTGATTGCGGTTATCATCATGCTGTTCGCGGCAATTCTCCCGCAGTTCGGCAGTATGATGGCAGAGGAAGATATGTCCCCGCTGTCCAGAGCGTTGATGGCATTCTCCGACTCGCTGATTAACTACTGGTATGTTTATATTATCGTAGTTGTAGCACTTATCTTCGCTATTATCCTTATGCTGAAGACTCCTTCGCTTCGTCTTCGCTGGGACGAGATTCTACTTAAAATCCCCAAGGTGGGCAAGCTGGTTGCTACCATGTATACCGGTACGTTCGCAAGAAATATGGCAAACCTGTTCGGTGCAGGTCTGCAAATGGTTGACTGTATCGAGAAGTCGATATCCGTTGTCAACAACTCCTATGTCAAGCTCAGATTCAAGGACGTTGTCGCCGACATCAAGCTCGGTGAGAGTATGTCGAAAGCAATCGAAAAGACAGGTATCTTTGAGGGAATGTTCACCTCAATCATATTTGTCGGTGAGGAGTCGGGTACTCTTGACGTAATCCTCTCCAAGGCTGCCGACTATTACGATGAAGAAGCAGACTCCGCAGTAGGAAAGCTCGTCGGCATGATGGAGCCTATGATGATTATCATCATGGGTATCGCAATCGGCGTATTCCTCGCAGGTATGTTCCCGATGCTCTACGGCAGCATGACGAACATCAGCTGATGCGGACAGCTCTTATTCATAAGATTCGCAGGTGTCACAAATCGACAACCAATTACTTATTATATTAATGAGGTGAATGTATGCTTTCAATTGATATTACCGACAGACAAATAAAGTTTGTCAGAGGACAGCAGAGCGGCAGCAAGGTAAAAATTCTGGACGCTGATATGCGTGAGCTTACTATGGGTATGGTAAGCAACGGTTATATCACCGATGTCCCCATGATTGCCGCAGAACTTAACGATATCATCAAGTCCAAGGGCATTAAGGAGAAGGAAGTTGTCGCTTCCATCACTTCCAGCTCCATCGTTTACAAGGAGATTAAGATTTCCAAGCCCAAGAATATGAAGAATCCCGCTATTATCGAGGCGATGATTCAGTCCGAAATGGGTGCTTCCAGCGACTACAACATCTCTTTCACCGTTGCAGGCGAGGAAGAGGACGCAGAGCACAACAAGTGGCTGAGAGTTTACGCTGCCGCTTGCCCGCAGAGATTGGTTGAGGGTTATGTAAGACTTTTCTCTCACATCGGTCTGCAGCTTAAGCAGGTGTTTATTTCCAACAACTCTGTAAGCCGTCTTATCAAGAATACTCCCAAGATGGCAGACAGAATGCCGCTGCTGCTCGTACAGATTGATAAGAACTTCCTTAACGTAAGTCTTTACGAGAACAACCAGCTTGCATACTCACGTTTCTCCAACATCTCGCCCAGCGATCCCAGCGAGTACGGCGGAGAGGGCGACTATGTACCGGTTGCCGTAAACAACAACTTGAGCCAGATGCTCCAGTTCATCAGCCAGAGAACAGATTCCAGACCTTTGCAGGAAATTTTGTTCTATGGTGATATTGATAGCTTTATCGAGATTTCCAACGCGATTTCCGCTTTCGGAATTCCTGCGAATATGCTGTCCATGCCGCCTTCCGTTTCGTCTTCCGTGCAGTTCGACTTCACGAAGTTTGCAAACGCAGTAGGTGCATTGTTCCACACCAATAAGGAAATTGAGCATATCAACCTGCTCGAGGCTACTTCCGCAAAGGAGTCCAGAGGTTCAAGCGGATTTTTGCTCGCTTTGGTCGGCACTCTTGTGGCATCGGCGGTTGTTGTCGGCGGTGTTACCCTCGCATTCAATATGATGAAGGGCGGTCTTGACAGCAAGATTCAAAAACTCGACGCCGAAATGAACGACCCCGCAATGCAGGCGGATTTGGATATCGTAACGGCACGCGAGGGAATGCTGGACGGCTTCAACAACTACAATAATACCGTAGATAAGGTAATTATGCAGTTCAACTACCAGCCGAAGGTTCAGTCACTGGTATTCGAAAAGGTTATGGAGCCGATGGACATCAAGAAGGGAAACATTCTCACCGAAGAGGAGCTTCTGGAAGTATCCCAGATTACCATTGACAACCATCAGGTAACCGTAGTATTCAAGGGCTTGTCCAAGGGTAACCCCTCGAGCCTGCCTTCGAGATATGTAAGACATTTGTCCAACAACGTTCTCAATAAGTATGGTCAGCCGTATTTCGTAAACGTTGTTTACGAGGGATTTGAGAAAGAAAACCTCAGCGACTACGGCACATTTGCAATCCTGTCAGAGGAGGACAGAGAGAAGTACGACACCTACTTCACATTTGAGGTTACTATGGAGCTTCAGATGGGCAGCGACGAACTTCACACCGATGTTGACAAGGATCTTGGTCTTAACGAGGATGGGACTACGGAGGTAACAGCATGAGATTAAGTAAGCAGGAACGCATTGCAGCGTTGATTATTCTGGCGGTTGTAGTAATTGCACTGGGAGCTTTCTTGATTGTAAAGCCTTCCGTTGAAACATTTTTCAGCACCAAGG
>JBJESA010000111.1:0-3141 GCA_051882535.1 Oscillospiraceae bacterium | reverse complement strand
AAGATAACACCGCTTATGCCCCGACAAAAAGCGGAAAAGACAGTTTCTTCGTAAAACGTGCGAAGCTGGGAATCTCAAACCGCGAAAGCTCACGGCTCCACCGAAGCCGTATGTTCGGTCTTGCACGAAAGATAATGCTGAAAATCGGCGAAATTCTCACAGCGGAGGGCTTTCTCACCGACAAAACGGACGTGTTCTTTTTGCGGGAAGAAGATTTGCGTAATCCACGCGACTTCTCGAAAATAGTCGCCGAACGCAGGCGGGAACACGAAAATTACAAGAAAATCCCCGTGTTCGGGCGGTTGGTTTTCGAAAACGAAATATTCAGCCACTCGTCTTTGTGTGCGAGAGGGGACGTTCTCGAAGATAAATCCGAATTGCAGGGAGTTCCCGCCTCGGTGGGAAAAGGCGGGATAATCGAGGGCGAGGCTGTTGTAGTACTCGAGCCGAGTGCCGACCTCGATGTTTCCGGAAAAATCATCATCACTGCAAGCACAGACCCGGGCTGGGTCTTTCTGATAAAAGACGCGATGGGCATAATCGCGGAGAAAGGCTCTCTGCTATCCCACACCGCTATCATCACCCGTGAACTGGGAAAGCCCTCCATTGTGAACGTCCCGCACGCCACACGAAAAATCCGCAGCGGCGACTTCATCTCAATGGACGCTTCAAACGGGAAAATCAAAATCTTAAACAGGAGGAACGATAAGTGAACTACACTTTTGTAGAGCCAAAAGAACGACGTTTTGAGAAGTTATTTCTCTCACTGCCGAAAATGCTGTACGATAAAGACACACTGACGCAAAATATAAGTACCGAGCAGAATATTCTGCGTGGCACGCACGTCCTCAGCGAGGATTTTGAAATAAAACCGTTTTTGCTGATTGACGAGGCAGGCAAACCTGCCGCACGGTGCGTTCTCACATATTATCCGTATACCGATGAAGCGTATCTTGGATTTTTCGAGTGTATCGATGACTTTCAAGCCTGCAAGATACTGATGGACGCTGCCTGCGAGTGTGCGAAGAACGATGGAAAAACGAAAATCACGGGGCCTGTTGACGCGTCTTACTGGATAAAATACCGATTCAAGCTGGACGCGTTTGAAAAACCGCCTTATGCAATGGAGCCGTACAACAAGGAGTACTACCCATACTACTGGACAGACTGCGGATTTACCATGGTACAAGGGTACTACTCCAACCAACTGCGTGTTCCCACTGCGGAAGATCAAGATCACAAGTGCCAAAAACGATTTGAATCGCTCTCCAAACGAGGCTATACTATCGAGTACCCCACCTCAGAGAATTTTTATGAAAAGCTATGCGAGGTATTTACACTGTTGTCGAAGTTGTATTCCGACTTCCCGTGCTACACCGAAATCTCGTGGGAAAAGTTCTACGAGATGTACTCCAACATTAAAATAGTACTCAACTACGATATGGCAAAGCTCGTATACAAGGACGACAAACTTGTGGGATTTTCCATCAGCGTGCCAAATTTCGGTAATGCCGCCTGCGGCAAACTCTCTTTCTCCAAAATCCGCAGAATTCTGGACGCCCAGCAAAATCCGACCGAGTTTATTCTCATCTATATGGGAGTAGACGGCGAACACCTAGGAGTTGGCAGTATGATAGCTGAAGCGGTTAAGCGTTCGCTTGAGGAGAAGCACTGCTCTGCAATAAACGCCCTCATAATGGACGGCAAGGTGACCGGCGAGAGCTACTACAACTCGTCCCTGACTACCGACAAATACCATTATGCACTGTTCAGAAAAATGTTATAAAAGAAGGGTGGCTTTTGCCACCCTCAGTCTGTCGAAAAACCTTTTGGGGGTCTGGGGGCTTGCCCCCAGAACGGGGGAGTGGGGGTGCGTTAGCACCCCCACGGAATAAGAAAAATAGCCCCCTCCCCCTTCGGGGGAGGGGGTTGGGGGTGGGGGTGTCCCTCGCAGAAAAAACGACTTTTTCGACAAGCTGAGGGTGGCATTTTGCCACCCTTTATATTTATTCACTCACTTTTACGTTGTACTTCTTTAGCCACTCGTCAATCTGTAGGAAGTATGCGTAAATCTGCGGAACGGTCATAAGCTGCCCGTACCAGTTCTTCTTGAAAGACGCACCGTCCGTTTCCAGCATCTCCCGCAGTGCGTCAGCGTTGACAAGCTCGGTGACGCGGCAGTCATCGCTCTGCATAAGCTGCTTCAATCGGTCGGAAAGAAGGTGCAGATAGTTCGGGTTATGTGTCTTGGGATACGGCGATTTCTTTCTCCACAAGACATCTTCGGGTAGAACGCCCGTCATTGCATAACGCACGATTCCCTTTTCGCGGTTGTTGTAGTCGCGGAATTTTTGGGGGATATTATATGCGTACTCCACCAAACGATAATCGCAGAACGGTACACGCACTTCCAGGCCATGTGCCATACTCATGCGGTCTTTTCGGTCACGTAACGATACAAAAGTAAAACCGCTACACAGCGTATTCCACCTCAATCGGCGTCTTGCTGTCGAACACCGTCACACGCTTTATCAACAGCTTGGCAATCGCCTTTTTGTCCTCGAAGTCAAGATTCTCCCAATCCTCCAGCAGCGGCAGAATCGCGGCTTCGTCAATTACATTAGCCCTTGCAACAGAAAGCTTCGTAAGCTTTCCGTCAATGTCATTGATTTGCTGCTCGATATTGAAAATCTTCTCATTCAGCCTTTGCTGTAACAGCGGATTTGTGGCAATCGCAAAACTGTTTACTATGTTATCAACCTCCTCCTCAAGTTTGACCTTCTGAGCCTTCAGCTTGTTAATCTCACCCAGATTTATCTCGTTGCAATGCTCGGTCTTATACTTCAGATTTTTCGCATAAGCAATCATCTGCTGCTCGACCGCCTGCTCGATGTCGTCAAAGGTCAAACCGCCCTTGCTTTCGTGACATATATGGTGTTTTCTGCCTCCGCAGTAAACATATCGCTTGCCGTTGGGCTGTCCGTTTACAACGCTTGCCGCATAGCCGCAATACCCGCATTTAACAATCCCCGAAAGCCAGCTGTGAGTTCCGCTTCCGCTGTTTTTCAAAGCCTTGTTCTCGCTTAACCTGTACTGCACTCGCAGCCAATCATCAGCGGAAATCAACCCCTCGTGGCGGTT
>JBJESA010000110.1:0-3156 GCA_051882535.1 Oscillospiraceae bacterium | reverse complement strand
ACCGCACCTACCGCAAACACTTCACGCGACTGTGCAGAGTGTGAGAGTGTAATCACCTCATCGTGTCCCGCGAAGATGATATCGTGCTCGCCTACAATCGTACCGCCGCGGATAGCGTGCATTCCGATTTCGTCCTTTTCGCGGGGACGACGAACAGAGTGACGGTCATATACGTAACGCATCTTATTGTCCAACTCACCGTTAATTGCCTCAGCAAGCATAATTGCAGTGCCCGAGGGAGCGTCCTTCTTCTGGTTGTGGTGCTTCTCGACAATCTCAATATCGAACTGCCCGCCCAGCACCTGAACAGCCTTTTTGGCGAGTTCGGCAAGGAGATTGATTCCCAGCGACATATTGAATGTGAAGAAAATCGGAATCTGAGCAGAAGCCGCTTGAATCTGTGTGCGTTCCTCATCGGTGTATCCGGTTGTTGCAATCACCGCGGGGACGTTGTTCATTTTGCAGTAGGAAAGCAGGTCGGGAAGTGCAGAGGGATGGGAGAAGTCGATAATTACATCGGGCTTCGCGTCACCATTATTCTGCATATCAAACAAGCTCTTGAACACCGGGAAATCCGCATACTGCTCACCCAGCTTGTCAATACCCGCAACAACCTTGCAGTCCTCACGCTCGCTGCACAAATTGGCGATTACGTGACCCATACGTCCGCAAGCACCTGTAATGCAAATCCTAGTCATTATAATTCCTCCAAAAAGCGATTAAACCTTGTCTACCAAGCCCAACTTGCTCATAACAGCCTTGAGCTTAGCCTTCATCTCGTCGCTCATAGAGCAAAGCGGCAGTCTGCACTCGCCTGCATTGAAGCCCATGATATTGAGAGCTTCCTTGACAGGAATGGGGTTCACGTCCATAAACAGTGCCTTGTCGAGGTCGAATAGTTTCTTTGCGATTTCGAGTGCTTCATCACGCTTACCCTCGAGGAAGAATGCAATTTCATCGTGCTTCTCCTGAGGAACAACGTTGGAACTTACGGAGATAAGTCCCTTGCCGCCCAAAGCGAGGCAGCAAAGAGCCTCGTCATCATTACCCGAATACACATCAAGGTCGGTATATGCCGCAAGAGCCGCAACGGTACTCATATTGCCGCTTGCTTCCTTGACAGCAACGATATTCTTATGCTTTGCAAGCTCTATGTATGTATCTACTGCAATATTCACGCCTGTTCTGGAGGGAACATTGTACAGCATAATCGGGATATTAACCGCGTCAGCAACGGCTGTGAAGTGCTTGATAAGTCCACGCTGAGACGCCTTGTTGTAGTAAGGCGTTACGTGGAGAAGTGCGTCCGCACCCAAACGCTCCGCTTCCTTGGAAAGCTCAACAGCGTAAGCGGTGTCGTTGCTTCCCGCACCGGCGATAACCGGCACTCTGCCGTTGATGTGCTGAATTCCTCTGCGGATAACTTCAACGTGTTCCTCATCAGTCATAGTCGCCGACTCGCCGGTAGTTCCGCAGATAACGATAGCATCAACGTGGTTGTCTATCTGATAGTCAATCAATCTCAGGAATTCGTCGTAATTGATACTGCCATCAGCATTCATGGGGGTAACAATAGCTGTGCCGACTCCTGTAAAAATAGTCTTACTCATAAATAATCCCCTTTCACAAGGCAATTAATGATTGCAGATTAGTCCAAATAGCCCTTTGCAGCAAGAAGCTCAGCCATTTCAACCGCACCGCCTGCAGCACCTCTGAGAGTGTTGTGGGACAGGCAAACGAACTTGTAGTCGTACTGAGTATCGGGACGCAGTCTGCCGATGGAAATAGCCATACCGCCCTCAAGGTTTCGGTGGAGCTTAGCCTGGGGCATATTGTCCTCCTCGAAATAGTTGAGGAACTGCTTAGGAGCAGAGGGGAGCTTGAGAGCCTGCGGCTCAGCGGAGTAATCCTTCCAAATCTGCTTAATCTCGTCCATTGTGGGCTTATTCTCAAAGCGAACGAATACTGCTGCAAAGTGGCCGTTAGATACGGGCACACGCAGACACTGAGTAGTGATGCTGGGGCTTGCAGCCTTTACAATCTCGCCGTTCTCGATGTGACCCCAAACCTTGAGAGGCTCCTGCTCGGACTTCTCTTCCTCGCCGCCGATGTAAGGAATAAGATTGTCTACCATCTCGGGCCAAGTTTCGAAAGTCTTGCCCGCACCGGAGATTGCCTGATATGTACAAGCGAGCACTTCCTTGATACCGAACTTTCTCAGAGGAGAAAGAGCGGGAACATAGCTCTGGATAGAGCAGTTAGACTTAACGGAAATGAAGCCACGCTTTGTGCCAAGACGCTTCTTCTGTGCCTCGATAATCTCGGCGTGATCGGCATTTACCTCAGGGATAATCATAGGAACATCGGGAGTAAAGCGGTTTGCGGAGTTGTTGGACATTACGGGACACTCAGCCTTTGCGTAACGCTCCTCAAGAGCCTTAATCTCGTCCTTCTTCATGTCAACTGCACAGAATACGAAGTCAACCTGTGCTGCAATCTTCTCAACATCAGCGGAAGCGTCGCTTACGATGATATTCTCCATGTTCTTAGGCATGGGGGTATCCATATACCAACGATCGCCTACAGCCTCTTTGTAAGTCTTGCCCGCGGAACGGGGAGATGCTGCAAGAGCAACAACATTGAACCAAGGGTGGTTCTCCAACAGAGTAGCGAAACGCTGTCCTACCATACCGGTTGCACCGATAATACCTACATTATACTTTTCCTTCATTACAATAACCTTCCTTTTTGAAAAAATTTGTTTACATAAAAAATACCGATGATAAAGTGTCATCGGTCGCTGTTATCCTATTACGCTGCAAAATATATTTTGCGGCAGCGCTCCATCAAACAACTCGATGACAGTCATACGCCTGTTCGACGCACAACCGGATACACGCCCATCGGAAAACGTGCTCCTCGGCGGTTTTGCCTTTCGCGGCGGTCTTCCGACAGACCTCAATGCCGCTACTAATCATCACCGCACCTCTACCTAAACATCATTGTACCACATATCCCCCCTTTTGTCAATACGTTTCAACAAAAAAATTCGAGAATTTACACAACTTGGATTGACAAAATTTGTGAAATATGTTAAAATGGGATTATCTTTGAAATTACGAGGTTTTATACGATGTTAAAAAGCGATTTCTATTA
>JBJESA010000109.1:0-13584 GCA_051882535.1 Oscillospiraceae bacterium | reverse complement strand
GGGAAAATTCATATTGGTGAGAAAATATTTTTGTCAACTTTATGGGTATGCCCTCAATCCACATATACAAAAAGGCAGGTTCCCCAGTCCGAATTATCACAATCGTCGCCGTCGTTACACCAATGGCTTGTCGTACCGCCGTAACGGCTCTTATAATGCCTTGTACCATCGTCATCCATGCCGATAAGCTCCATATCTGAAGCTTTTTCCTCGATGATCTTTATATTCCTTCCTTCATACTCAAAATACGTTCCATCCGCCGAAACCGCCGGCTCGGGTGTGGTATCGGGCTTAGTATCATTCTCGGGAGCCGCAGGTATGGCAGGTGCTTCGGGCTGCACCGCAACAGTAGCAGCGGGCAGCTTTTCATCGGAAATGGCGGGAGTCGTCACAGCACCCGCACTGAGTGCGGAAATCGTGCCTGTCGCCGTAATTGCAGCCGCGATCAACAGCGGCTTTATGGTGAAATGCTTTTTCATTGGTTTGTCCTCCTCAATTCTCGACAAAACGGAGGCTTTTATCTTATCAACGCGTTTATCGGATAGCCGCTCCTCGTTTTCGGGAGCGAGAGTTTCAAATAATTCAAACATGGTCAAACCCCCGTTTCATCAGATAGTCTTTTAGCCCGGATCGCGTCTTGGATAGTATGCCACGCACGTTGACCTCAGACAAGCCCATTATCCGTGCTATGTCGGTGGTTCGTTCTCCGAAGAAATAGTACCTCGCGAACACCTCACGCTCCCTCTCGGGAAGCGACTTCAGCCCCTCGTCAAGACAGTGCATCATCTCGTTAAGCTCCGCCTGATCTTCGATGGAGAAGCCGTCCGATATTTCAAGCCCGGATATGTCCTCGGGCGGCTCCTTCATATCGCGGAAGCGGTTCTTAACGGCGTTTCTCGCACTCGCCGACAGGTAAGCCCTCAGCCCTATATTCTCGTCGAGCCGCTCACGGCTTTCCCAGAGCTTGTAGAATATCTCGCTCGCAAGCTCGTCTATCTCGTCCTCGGAAAGAGTACCGCGTGAGAAATTCCTCACCACGGTACACACATACCCCGAGAGCCCGTCTATAATATCGCCAAGTGCCGCCGTACTGCCGTTTTTCAGCTCGGCGGCAAGCCGTCTCTCGTTTCGCGTATCCATTACGTGCAATCCTCCGTTTTTACTGCACAGTTGAAAGTGTTCTTTATGACCCTTTCACTCCTATATACACGGATTTTTTGAAATTGTTATCGTTTTTTACTATTTTTTCTTATAAAAGTTTATATCGACTAAAAAACAGACCGTCCCTCCGACGAAATAGCACGCTAAATCGGCGAAATCAAACGTACCGCCTACGATTACGGAGAATACAGAACCCTCCCCGAAAATCTCCGAAAGGCTCGTCAGTTGGACAAGTTCCACCGCAACAGCAATTCCAAAGGCAATCAACGAAACGAATTGCGGCTTCTCAGGAAAAAGAACCCGCAGTCCGAGATAGACGAAAACCACCGCCAGCACGTCCCCTAAATACGGGCGAACAAAGCTGTCGTGAACGAATACCGCAATCACCACCTCAATCCCCAGAACCGCGAGTGTGGCTAATCCGAAAATCAGACGTTTCTTCATCTTATTCCCCATCGGGCTTCTGAACAAGTGCCTTGAATGCTCCTGCAAGCGTGGAAGCACCGATTATCTTGATTCCGTAGTTCTCGGATTTCGAGAGCGAAGCCAACGAATTTTTCGGAACAATGCATTTGGTGAAGCCAAGCCTTGCCCCCTCCTTGATTCGCTCGGTGACGCGGGATACCGAACGGATTTCGCCGCCAAGTCCCACTTCTCCGAACACCATCAAATCCTCGGGAACTGCCTTGTCGCACAGTCCCGAATATAACGCCGCCGCTACCGCAAGGTCAGCCGCAGGCTCGTCTATGTGCAGACCGCCAACGATATTGACGTACACGTCCAGCCCGCCGAATGCGAATCCCAAACGCTTCTCCAGCACTGCGAGAAGCATATTCAGGCGGTTGTAATCGAAGCCATTCGCAACTCGGCGTGGAGCGGAAAGGCTGGATTTCGTCACCAGAGCCTGCACCTCTGCGAGTATGGGGCGGGTACCCTCCATAGCACAGATTACCGCACTGCCCGAAACGTTCGCAAGCCGCCCCGAGAGCATCATCTCGGAGGGATTCTCCACCTCGGACAAGCCGTTGTCGTCCATACGGAACACGCCGATCTCGTTGGTCGAGCCAAAACGGTTCTTAATCGCACGGAGTATGCGGTAAGCCATCTGCTTCTCGCCCTCGAAAAACAGCACGGTATCCACAATATGCTCCATAATCTTCGGGCCTGCAATGCCGCCCTCCTTGTTGACGTGCGACACGATAAAAACGGGGATTTCCTCGGATTTTGCCATTCGCATAAATGCGTTTGTACATTCGCGAACCTGCACCACGCTTCCCGCCGCCGAGGAAAGGGCACTTGATGTAATCGTCTGGATTGAGTCGATAATCACGACTTCGGGCTTGTTTTCGACAACGGCTTTTACTATCGCTTCGCAATTGTTGTTGGACGCGAGAAAGAGGTTCTCGGAAGCCACGCCAAGCCGCTCTGCACGGAGTTTTATCTGACGTTCGCTCTCCTCTCCCGAAACGTAGAGAATGGTGTGTTCCTCACCCATATTTCCGCAAATCTGGAGCAGAAGCGTGGACTTTCCTATTCCTGCGTCGCCGCCGATAAGCACCAATGAACCTTTCACCAGTCCCCCGCCAAGCACACGGTCGAGTTCGGAAATACCCGTTGCATAGCGGGTTTCGTCCGAGTAAGAAATCTCGGAAATCCGGCTGTACTTAAACTCGCCGACAGGTGCGGCTTTGCCCGTAAACGTGGGAGCGGGAACGGTTTCTTCCAGAGTGTTCCACGCTCCGCAAAACGGGCATTTTCCGTTCCACTTCGAGGACTCGCCGCCGCAGTCGGTGCAGATAAAAACTGTCTTTTGCTTTGCCATATTTACTCCTTAATCTTCATAGTTATATATGAAATAGTCTGAGGGAATACGTTTCAGAGCGGCGTCTGCTTTCGCACGGGGAATTGAGAAAAATGCGAATTTATCCTCGTGCGAATTTCCGAAATTGACATTGCTGAGATAACGTTTCAGAGCATAACTGTCGTTTCCGTCTTTGTACAGTTTTTCTGCGGAAACCACCGCGGAATAACCAAGTTCCGAAAACTCGGATATATCAAGGTCCTCGATTTTCCCGCTCTCATAGGCAGCGACATTGTATTTTGCAATCGCACCGTCCACATCAAAAAAGCACAGTGCAAAGAACATCGCCGTAAAGGAGAAGAACAGCACTCTCCAGAACTTATAATCTTTGATTTGAAGCACGATAAGCAAGATGAACGCAATGCACATCACAGCCATAAACCAAGTAGTATACACACGCAGAAGCGTCATTCCATACTCGCCGATATACATACCCATCTTGACGAGTGCGGTTGCCGTAACTCCCAGCGAAAGCACCGATAAAGCGATGATGTAGCCTTTCATAACGCGTGTTTTTTTTGAGAATGTCTGCATCACAGCAATCACGCCCAGATTTATTACCGCAATCGCACACAGTTCAAAGAAACCGCGGCGTGCGAATTCGGAGTAGTTCAGCGTTTGGTCAAGTGCACTTGCGATATTCAATGCCTGAGTGATGATGTATGCAACGTAAAAAACACAAATCGGCGACACCGCGAAGTAGGTTATCATCGTAGGGAGAACACGCAGTTTATCGGGGTCGTACTCACCCGCACTAACCCGCTTCTCTACCGAAGAAAACGAGCCGAACAGGTACATTGCAATCGGAATACCAAACGCGATTTCAAGTATAGTTGTGAAAGAAAAGTCGGGAAGATATTTTGCTGCCGAGTCCATAAACTCCTCAAACCGTGCGTCAGAACTTACAAGAAGCATTACCACCACAATAGTGAGCGGTACGGCTATAATCAGTCCTACAACAGCATACAGCACATTCTTTGCCGCACGCTTGCCCTTGAACACAGAAAACGCAGACCTGAAGCAGTCCCCAAACCGCTCAAACGGGCGAACAAGCACCGAAAGGAACAAATCGGGCAAAAATCTCTTGCCGAACGGCTCCGCACCCGATACCACCATTGCCAGATAGAAGTACAAAACGAACGAGAACACCGCCGCAAGGAAGTTAATAAATCCGCTTGCACAAAAAAGCGGAGTAAAGCAGAACACTTCAGCAATCACGAACATTGCAACCTGCATTTTCGTGATTTCAACGCCGCTCTTCACGGTGTAAACCGCACCCAGCACCCCGAAAACCAGCCAGAATATGCCGCCCCATATTCCGCCCATATACGAGAACGCAAAATGAGTAAACACAAAGCCCAGTCCCAACGCACACCAAGCGATTACAACCTTGAAAAGCGGGTGCTTTTCGGTGGGCTTGGTATTATCGGGAATTTGGGGAATTCCGGATTGGTTTAGCTGAGGGTTTGTTGTAGGATTTTGAGTGATGTTTTGAATAACATTTTGAGATTCGATGTTTTCCATAATATTAGCCCCTTTCATCGTTGTTATCGGATTCGTCCGAGGTAAATTCAAGAATATCGCCAGGTTGGCAGTTCAGTGCTTCGCACAATCGCTCCAGAGTTGAGAAACGAATAGCTTTCGCCTTTCCCGTCTTGAGAATAGAAAGATTGGCGGGAGTGATGTCGATTTTCTCTGCGAGTTCGTTTGACGAGATTTTCCGCTTTGCCATCATAACGTCCAGATTCACTATTATCATAATTCCACCCCGTTCAGATTGTAAAATCATTTTCCTCACGGAGTGCTACCGCTTGCTCGAAGCAGTTTTTCACAACCCGCAGGATAATACCCAGAAACGCTGCCACTACCACAATCGTAAATGCGAACGGACGTAAAATCGAAAAATAGATAAAAATCGCCGAACCAAGGAAACAGCACCACGAGATTATCCGCAAAAGACCGACATTCTTCTTTATAAACATATCGCCGTGCTGAATATTGAACAGCAGTAAATCCAACGAAATCAGTGCCGCAAACGCGGGAGGCACACAGCAATACAATGTCACCAACAGCGGCACATACACACTCGGCAGCCCCGCCTCCAAAATCACACGCTCGTCATAATAGCCCACCAGCTTAGGTGCGATAAAGCAGCAGATAACTATAGCAAGGTACATCACCTTAATTATTGCCTGTGACAGTATAATAGATTTGTCTTTATTCCACATAGCCATACTCCTTTTTCTGTGATAGTCTTATTATACTCCATATATTCTCGTTTGTCAATAGGTTTTTATCGAAAAACAATAATTTTTTATTCATTTTCAATTAGAATTTGCAATTGGTATTTTAAACATCACACTCCGCATATAATAAGACAAGGCTATAATCGTGGAAAAAGGGGCGAAAGCAATGGGAATACGCAATAAGCTGATTGAATTTGAAGAACACTCGCAGAAGCAATGCACCATTACGCTCACAGTGGAGAACGGCTTACGAAATGGTGCGGAACTTTGCGTGCAAAACTGCAAATGCGTCAAGAACTGCGACGAGAATTTCGTGGTGCTGTCAGTGTACGGAATGGATATCCACGTTTCGGGAACGCCGCTCGTGCTGGAGAATTTCGGCATAGGCAGCATTACCATTCGCGGTAAAATCCACTCCCTCACATTTGAAGAAAACGGAGATGCCTGATGAAAAAATCGGAGAAGAAACTTGAAAACAAAAGCGGATTCTATCTGGGTACCGTACATTTTTCGGGGCTGGGCGGCTATCGTGAGAAGATGCTCTCGGAAATTCTTGCACAGGAGATTCCCATACGCAACGTGGAATTCTCGGACGTGGAAATCTCGGGCGAGGTTTCTCCGCTCGACTACTACCAAACAGCGAAAATTGCCTGCAAGAACGGCGTCAAAATACGCTCCGGACAGCGTCGGGGACTGTACTTCACCCTTATGCGGTATAACCGCAGAGTGGGGTTGTATGTGGGATTTCTCGTGTTCGCTTTGATGCTCTCGCTTTGGAGAACGAGGGTGCAGGATATCTCGATTACCGGCGATGTATCGAAGTCGCAGGTGCTTGAGATTCTCGAGGAATACAATATCAAGGTAGGTTCTCCCACAGCGGGGCTTCGCCTCTCCGAAGCGGAACACCGCATAATGCTCGACGTGGAAAACTGTGCGTGGGCTGACGTTTCCTGCGAGGGATTCTGCGTGAATGTAAATGTCCAGAAAGGCACCGAAATGCCGGAAATCAACGGCACAGCACCCCGCAATCTTATCGCCGCACGTGCGGCAAGAATCGTTTCCCAGATTGTGCGAAACGGAGAATCGGTTGTAAACAACGGCAGCGGAGTGGACGCAGGCGATATGCTTGTTTCGGGGATAATGCCCGACGGTGGAGAGCGTTTTCTCACCGTGCGTGCAGAAGCGGAGATAATCGGCGAATGGGAAGAATCCGTGGAATTCTTCGTGCCGTATGAGGAGGATATCAACCTTGCCAACGGCGACAAGCACGAATTCAGATATCTGGTTTTCGGAGATGACGTGTACCCGCTGTTTTTCGGTAAATCAAGCGTTGAGAACGCCCTCTACTCCGAGGAAACCCGCGTCATTCAGCTTTTCGGAGAGAACACTCCGCTGAAACTCCGCACAGGCACTTATACCGAGTACCAAAAACAGCACATAACAAGAAGTCCCGAAACCGCAGTTTCGGAACTCAAAAAACAACAGCAAACTTATCAGGAGAACTTCTTCTCCAAATACGATATCGTCAAATGCGAGGAAAAATATTTCCCGCAGGAAGACGGCGTGTATCTTATTCTCGATTACACGCTTCGCGGCGACATTACAAAACCCGTTGAAATAGAGTTTGTTGCCAACGGCGAGGACAACTCCCCGCCCGATACGCAATCTCAGCCCGAGAGTTGAGCAATTTTCGCCTGAATACGCTTGTATTCGGGCGAAATCAGCGTTGCACCCCTCTGTTTGAGATATATTTCGCCGTACACTCTGTTGAAGAAAATCATACCACCGAAATACCGCTCCATTCTGCGGATTTGCGAATAGGAATAAACGCTCGAAAGGAACAAAATCTTCTCGTGGTCGGTGGAATTCTGTTCCAGTCCGCCCATCATCAGAAAGTCGTAAATAGTGTTGAGGACAATTTTCACGTCACTAGGAGGATAATGCCCATTTGTAATTTCATCGCACAGCGAAAGTGCGTCCTCGATATGGACGTCGTCCTTTGCACGGAGCCAGACCGTGCGGTCGTATACATAAAGGGCGCGACACAGCGACTCCTTCACGCGTTCATCTTTATGCCCGCGAATAACAATTATCATTCCGCGTTTCATTGCCTTGTCAGGCTCGGAGGGACAGTTTCCCACCGCAAAGCGGGTGGTTTCGTGGTCAAGTCGTGCCGCGTCCGTAAAGGGGGCATATTCGATATTCATACAATGTGCAAATATCTCCGCCGCAGTTTGCTTGAGCGTGGGGAAGGTGTTAATCACCTTTTCGAAAAATCCCACGGTGTATGTAGGCGAAACGTATCGCCCACCCTTCGACAGAAACTTCTTTATGATACCCAGAGCGTATTCCAAGCCTGCCCCCACCATGTTCCAGTGGGATTGCAGGCGGATTTTTTCGGTACATTCGGTGAGGTAACGTTCCCAGTTCTCGGTATCTTTCAGCCGAAGAATACCCGACACCATCAGTCCGCAGCGGCTCTCAAAGTCGTCATGATACCAGTCGAGTGCCCTTGAATACGCCTTGAAAGCCTCGACAAAATCCCACTTTCCGAGATACTCCGTACCCTTTTCGCACTCGGCACGACACTCGGACAAGCCGTAGGTTTCTTCCTCGGGCGGCTGTTCCTCCTCGATAAGTTCGGAAACATCGGGCTGAAGCACCAAACCCTCGGTAATCGACTCCTTGAGTCCGCTTATAAGCCCATCTCTTGCTTCCTGATAGAGAATATGCGTTCCGCAATAGCAGCAAAAGCCGCTCTCCAACTCGCTGTCAAGCATTATCATACGTTCGCACAGCGGGCAAACACAGTATTCAAGCATGGGAACACCACCTATCTTCCGCACACCGTCCGATTTGGTGCGTGGTTAATCTATTCTCCAGTCAATAGGAGCGATATTATTCTTTGCTAGGAATTCGTTCGCCTTGACAAAGTGTCCGCACCCGAAAAATCCGTTATACGCAGACAAAGGGCTTGGGTGAGCACATTGCAGCACGAGATGGGCGGGATTTGTTATAATCTTCGCCTTGGCACGGGCATTTCCTCCCCAAAGCAGAAAGACAATCGGAGTTTGCCGCTCGTTGAGCAGTTCAATCACTCGGTCGGTGAAAATCTCCCAGCCCTTTCCGCGGTGGGAATTCGGCGACGCTTCACGCACCGTAAGTGCGGTATTGAGCAGCAGTACGCCGTTCTTTGCCCACTGTGTAAGTTCGCCGTGCGGCGGTATGGGAAGTCCCAATTCCGCATTAATCTCCTTGAAAATATTCACCAGCGAGGGCGGCGGCTGCACGCCTTTCTTCACCGAAAAGCACAGCCCGTGAGCCTGACCAAACCCATGATACGGGTCCTGTCCCAGAATAACCGCCTTAACATCGCTGTACGAGGTGTACCTCAACGCATTGAAAATATCATTCATAGGCGGATAAATATTGAACGTATTGTACTCCTGTATGAGAAACTGCCTTAACTGCTGATAGTAGTCTTTCTTAAATTCATCAGCGAGAAGTGCGTCCCACTCGTTTCCTATATTTACCATTTCAATCTCCGTATTACTTCTTAAGACGCTTTTTAGTCTTGTTATTCTTGATATTGACGTCCTTTCCACGCTTTTGCTTAGTGGAGAAGCCGAATGTGCCTATCTTCTTGCCGAGAGCGAAATACGCACCGTGTGCGTAGGTCATAAGCCCCGCTTTCTCAATTTTCAAAGCACCCTTTTCGTCAATCAAATCCTCGTCAATATTGACTGCGAGAATATCCGCAAGGAACATATCGTGCGAGCCTTGCGGCTGAATATCAAACACCTTGCATTCAAGCGTAATCTTGCTCTCTTTTATCTGCGGTGCGGAAATCTTAGTGCAGGGCATAGCGGTAAGACGGCGTTTTTCGAGTTTATTCTCGTTCTTTCCCGACTTAATGCCGCAGTAATCCACTGACCGCACAAACTCGGACGGCATCATATTGACAGCGAACTCGCCCGACTCTTTGATGATTCCATAAGAATTACGCTCGGGACGAACCGAGATATAAAGCCGCGGCGGGTCGGAACAGATTATTCCCGTCCAAGCAACGGTGAGTGCGGTAGGTTTTTCTGCCGTGCCGCAGGATACCAGTACTGCGGGCACGGGGGACAGAAGCGTCCCGCCTTTCCAAGTTATCTTCTCCATCAGAAATTACCGCCATTCCAGCCCCAATTATCGGTGGGGCTATATTTTACATAAACCTTGTCTGCGGGAACTCCCAGAACATCGCCAAGGATACCGCAAATCTCACCTGTCATCTTGTCGCAGGCAGACGGGGACGCATTTCCGAAAAGGGAAACTTCCACAAATGCAATCTTCTCGCTCTTTTCGCCCTTGAAATAAAGCGAGCATTCAGGCTCAAAGCCCACCATAAGCCACGCTTCCGACTTTCCAAGGACAGACACGGCTTTTCCCAGTGCGGACTTGATTTTCTCCTCCTGCTCCGCAGAGATAGCAGCCGAATATTTTGTGTTAATAAAAGGCATAGCAAATCCTCCAATCCAAAAATCACTAATCTAATTTTACCACAATATCAAAAAAATTTCAACAACAAATTTCCCTTGGTGAAAATATTTTTACGAACTCAGCAGAGGATACAAACAAAAAAGCGGCACAGGCGACCGCCCATACCGCTTTTTCCGTTTGTAAGTTTTAGTGAAATACGCGATTAGTCGATTTCCACAGAAATCTTCTCGTTTACGCGAACTGCACCAGCACGCATTACAGTGCGGATTGCCTTAGCAATTCTGCCCTGCTTTCCTATAACCCTGCCCATATCATCGGCACCAACGTGCAGATGGTATACGACTACGCCCTCCTCGTTGGGCTCGTCAACTGTTACTTCAACAGCGGACTTATCCTCAACCAAAGCAGATGCGATGGTAATAAGAAGTTCCTTCATCATAACTTTCCCTCCATAGGGGTTAAATGCCGTGGTAGATAGTACCTTTGCCTTAACCTTTGCCAAAAGAATTACTTGCTGAGAAGACGCTTTACAGTGTCAGTAGGCTGTGCACCCTTCTTAATCCACTCGTCAGCCTTGTCCTTGTTGATGTTTACAACAGCGGGCTCCTTGGTAGGATCGTAGTAGCCAATCTCCTCGATGAAACGGCCATCACGGGGATAGCGGGAGTCAGCAACAACAACACGATAGAAGGGAGCCTTCTTTGCACCCATTCTCTTCAGTCTGATTTTTACTGCCATTTTATTATTCTCCTTTCAAAGTCAATTTATAAATAAAGCCTACCGGCTTATTTAAACTAATTTATTGTGTAGATCACCCAAACGCGAACAGCACTACAAATCCGAAAACCGTAATGACTATTCCCCAGACCACCGTCACCCAGCCGCCTGTATAGTACGTTCCTCGAAAGCCATAATGCTCCTCCGGCGGGTAAAACCGGTCTTTCGCAACATAACGCCAGATAAAGCCAATTCCCACCAGAATCAGTATCGAACTGATAAGATAAATGGGTTTCTTTCCATAGTCGAAATCTTTCATCGGGTGTTCTCCAAATTACATCGGGAACCCGCCGTTACCTCCGAAGCCGCCCATGCCTCCCATATTCATCGGGAAACGCGGCATACGCTTCTTGCCCTTGCCCGAAAGACCCATCTGCTTCATCATCTTCTGCATAGCCTCAAACTGCTTGAGCAGTGCGTTGACTTCCTCAACGGAAGTACCCGAGCCTGCCGCGATACGGCGTTTGCGTTTCGCGTCAATTATCGAGGGCTTCTCGCGTTCACGCTTAGTCATTGACGAGATAATCGCCTTGGTGTGAGGCATCTTCTTGTCGTCGATGTCCTCGTCCTTGATTTTTCCCGCAACACCGGGAATCATATTGAGAATGGAACGGATATTGCCCATCTTCTCAATCTGCTCGAACTGAGCGTAGAGGTCGTTCAAATCAAACTTGTTCTCCTGCAGCTTCTTGACAGCCTTTTCCGCTTCCTTTTCATCAATCGAAGCCTTCGCCTTGTCAATCAGCGTAAGAACATCGCCCATTCCCAGAATACGACTTGCCATTCTGTCGGGGTAGAACGGCTCGAGATCCTCGGGCTTCTCACCGATACCCGCGAACTTAATGGGCTTTCCGGTAATTTCAAGCACCGTGAGTGCCGCACCACCTCTTGTATCGCCGTCCAGCTTAGTGAGGATAACGCCCGTGATGTCGAGTGCCTCGTTAAAGCTCTGTGCGACATTTACCGCGTCCTGACCTGTCATGGAGTCCACAACCAGAAGAATTTCGTTCGGCTGAGTTTGTGCCTTTATATCCTTAAGCTCATTCATAAGCGTTTCGTCAATGTGCAGACGACCCGCCGTATCAAGCATTACGGTGTCATATCCGTGGTCTTTGGCATACTTGATGCCGTTCTTTGCGATTTCAACGGGATTTCCCAACCCCTCCTCGTAGACGTGAGCGCCGACCTTCTCGCCGACAATCTTCAACTGCTCGATAGCCGCAGGACGATAAACGTCACACGCTACCAGCATCGGTCTGCGATTCTGTCCCTCCAGCCACTTGGCGAGCTTTGCACAGTGCGTGGTCTTACCGGCACCCTGCAGTCCGCACATCATAATAACGCACGGCGGCTTGCTCGGGAAATCGAGCTTTGCGGTGGTATTGCCCATCAGAGCAATCAACTCGCTGTGAACAATATCAATAACCTGCTGAGCGGGAGTGAGGCTCTCCATAACCTTTGCTCCGAGCGCCTTCTCACTGACTCTATTGACAAACTCCTTGGCAACCTTGAAGTTCACATCTGCGTCCAGAAGTGCCATACGCACTTCCCGCATTGCGTCCTTTATATCCTTCTCGTTCAGTTTTCCGTGCCCTTTGAGCTTGCCGAAAACATTGCTGAGTTTCTGGGAAAGTCCCTCAAAAGCCATACCCTTACTCCTTAACTATCAAAGCCGTTTTCTTATATCTTCAAAAATTTCTCTTATCCTCACAAATTCAACGTTGGTGTCGCTGTCGGAGAGCTTTTCGAGATGTTCCTCCGCCTGCGTAAGCAAATCGGAAATCTCCTTATACCTTTTCGCACTTCCGAGGATTCCCTCCAATTCAAGCAAACGGTCTTCGCCTTTCTTCCTTGCGTTATTCACGGCGGGACGGGAAATTCCACCCAACTCCTCGGCTATCTCGGCAATCGACAAGTCGGAATTATACCTCAAATCCAGCACCTCTCGCTGGCTTTTTGGAAGAAGCTCACCGTATATATCGTACAAAATCGTCATATTATCCTGCATATCCGCTGTAAACTCCTTTTGATGTATAAACCAAAATTGCTTCACACCAACAGGTAATATTATAACACATAATCCCCCCTTTGTCAAGGGGGGATTTCAGATTTTTTCGAAAAAACTTACTTTTTCTTCTTAGCCTTTTTAGCCGCACGCTCTGCCGAACGATATGGAACGTTATTTCCCGCATTCGGAGCGTCGGGTTTCATCACTTGCTCACGCTGAATAGTTGCATTTGCTCTTATCGGAACGCACAATGCCGCACGAACGGTTTCCTCACGGATAGCCGCAATCATCTCGTCAAACATATTGTAGCCTTCAAAACGGTACTCATCAACAGGGTTCTTCTGAGCATAACCACGCAGTCCGATACCCTGTCTGAGCTCGTCCATTGCGTCAATGTGATCCATCCAGTGCTTATCAACCGACTTCAGCAGGCATACACGCTCGACCTCGCGGAGAATCTCCGATCCGAGTTCCTCCTCGCGGAGCTTGAACATCAGCTTGCCACGCTCCTTGATGAAGTTGGTGATATCCTTGGGAGAAAGTTCATTCAAATCGTCAACGGTATAACGCAAATCCGTCTGCATAAGATACAGATTAAGATAGTGACTGCGAAGTCCCTCAAGATTCCAGTTATCAGCCGCATAGTCCGAGCAGTAGGTCTTGACGGTTTCTTCAATATCCTGATTCTGCATCTGGAGTATATTCTCGTGAATATCCTCGCCGTCGAGTACCTTTCTTCTCTGGGTATAGATGGTGGAACGCATCTGCGACATAACATCGTCAAAGTCAAGGACGCGTTTTCTGATGGAGAAGTTGTTGCCCTCAATCTTCATCTGTGCCGACTCGATTGCTCTGGAGAGGAATCCGATTTCAAGCG
This sequence comes from Oscillospiraceae bacterium, assembly GCA_051882535.1. Classification (GTDB taxonomy): domain Bacteria; phylum Bacillota; class Clostridia; order Oscillospirales; family Ruminococcaceae; genus CAG-115. Next base: position 169 of record JBJESA010000109.1, on the reverse strand, counting down.
GGATATCCTCATCGAAGTTCATCGTTTCCATTACTTTCTGCACGCGATCGCCACCGAACAATCTCATCAAATCGTCTTCAAGTGAGATGTAGAAACAGCTCTCCCCAGGGTCGCCCTGACGTCCTGCACGTCCGCGAAGCTGGTTGTCGATACGGCGTGACTCGTGACG
>JBJESA010000108.1:0-13617 GCA_051882535.1 Oscillospiraceae bacterium | reverse complement strand
TCAAATCAAGAGGTAACGCTTTGAATATCGAAATATAGCTGCTTTGGTGGGTGTGACCATATGGGATATTCACAGTCGTGCTTACATTTGAGTGTCCGAGCCGCTTGGATACAGTCTTGATAGGTGCACCGCTCGCTATGAGAAGTGTTGCGTTTGTATGTCGGAGGCTGTGAACGGAGCAGGGCGGTAGGTTATTACGTTGTACAAAGTCGTGAAACCATGCTGTTATTGTATCCGGGTTGATGGGCTTGCCGTTCCATGATGTGAAAAGTCGATTTGTGTTCTGCCAAGCACTACCCAGTTCCGCTTTTTGCTGCTCCTGCCATGCCTTATAGTCTTTGAGAAGCTGCACGGCACTCGCTGATAGCTTAATAACTCGTTTTGATGTTTCATTCTTTGGTTCGTCCTCAAATACGCCTTTTTCAGGGATATACAAGGAACTGCGGCGAATATGCAGGCAGTTCGTGAAAAAGTCAACGTCTTGCCACTCCAAGCCACATAATTCGCCCCTCCTCATTCCCGTGTAAAGTAATAGTTGCACAATAACGTTGTACTGATATGGTTCTTCCTGAACGCGTTCAAGGAGCTGTGCCGCCTGTATTTCGTCCAGATATCGAGCTTCTTTATGTTTCACTTTTGGAGGCTTTACTCTCTGACAAGGGTTTGAAAGCAGTACTTGCCATTGTACGGCGGTATTTAGAATTGTGGAAATCAACCTGTGATAATGCAGTATAGTGGTGTCGGCTAGTCCTCTATCTTCTTGAGCGGCAAACAGTTCCACAACGTCCTTACCAAGAGCGGCTGATAAACGTTCGGCACTCACTTTTCGGATATTGTTGCCCTTTAGTGCACTGTCAATCGTGCTGGCGGCTATTCCTGCACGGGAAGCAAGTCCCTGTTTTGAAAGCTTTGTGGAGTAGAACTGCTCGGAGAACGCAGGGAGCGGCGTGTATTTGATATCCTGCCTTATACCGCTTTCTTCAAGGTTATCATAAAAGGCCATAAGGTGGTGCGGCTGAATTGCACTCAGTTTCATGTTGCCGAGAGCGGCGTTTATTCTTATTAGCAGCTCCTTGTACCGTGCAAGTGTAGTTGCTTTGAGCTGTTTTTCGGCGTAATCGTGAATCCATATCTCTGCAAAGTCGACAAAACGGATATTGCAGTCAAGGTATTGGCCTGTTCGGCATTTTTCCTCAAAAAGAATGGCTTGCCGCTGTGCTTCTTTTTCAGCTTGTTTGGGCGTAAGGTTCGGCGGAGGTGTCCATGTTTGGCTTTTCATCAATCGCTTGCCATTGCCATCAAAGCCGCATGATACGCGGAACAGGTAGGAGTTGCCGCGCTTTTTTATGTTTGCCATTTAATCTTCTCCTTCGAGTTCATCGTTAAGCAATCTTAGTTTTTCAATAATCTCAATTAGAAATGGCATGGTTTTATTTTTATTAGCTTCTAAATATTCGTGTATAAGGGCTAATAGATCTAGTCCATTATCACTACGTAAAATACAATTAAGTGCTTCAACAATTTTGTATTGAGATGATGTTACTTTGCTAAAGCTTCCATTAATATATCGTTCATCAAAAAAACAATTTTCATGTATATCAAGTAATGTTTCAAACGCATCTTCGTATAGTCCAGTGTACAAATACACAGCACCGAAATTTCTAGTAAAGTCTATATCTGGATCAAGTTTGTCAGTATTACCAAGAAGATAATCAGTTGAAACCATATAATAATGTGCAATTTTATTTAGCGTTTCTATGTCAGGAACTCGTTTACATTTTTCGTAGTATTCCAATGTAGAACGAGAAATGTTCAAATCATCAGCTGCTTTTTGACGTGAAATTCTCTTTTTCTTTCGGAGTTCGAGCAATCTTGTAGAAAAGACTTCTTTAGTATTGGGAGTATTCATATGACCTCCTTGCTTACTATTGTCGCTGCTATTGGAATAAAATTAGCGACAATGCTTGACAAATTGATTTTCGTATGCTATAATAGCACTAGCGACAATTATCAACACCGCCACCATTATTATATCACATATTTTTGTCGCTGTCAACCACAATCACCATATATTGAAAGGAGAAAGGCTAATGAAGAAGTACAATGAACAGATAAGAACAGCTGCAAAAAGCAGGGGCGTGTTTCTCTATAGCATTGCTGAAGCTTTGGGTGTTTCCGAAAATACATTTAACAGATGGTTACGCCATGAGTTGCCGGAAAGTAAGAAGCACGATATACTTACCATAATCGACAAACTTGCTACTGAAGAACAAAAGCAAAGGTAAAAAAACAGCCACCTGACGTGTGCCAACACGCCAAGCGGCAAAGAAGAATTACCCACACAATAGCTACATAATAGGTTGAAAAGCTCCGCTTGCACCTGCTTGTTTCTGAGCGTTCAGCCGGAAAGGGAACATCATGGAAGATATAGGACTGAAAATTCCGCATATGGAAACTATAGTTAAAACTGCCGAGCTGTTCGGCGTGTCGCAGTACTTTATCAGAAAGCTGGCGAACAGCGGCAAAATTAAGGCGGTTCGTATATCCGGGCGTATTCTCATTAACTGTGATAAGTTTGCGGAATACTTGAACAATGTAACGCTGCAAGATGATACCGACAATATGAGAACAACAGATGATTTGCCAAAGCCTCGGTTTGCCGCCCATATACAGGGTGGAATAAGGCGGCTTGGGTAAAAGAACAAAAAAAAAGAGCCGCCTGACGTGCGCCAACACGCCAAGCGGCAAAGAGCAATTTCCCCACACAACAGCTAATTGATAGGTTGAAAAGCTCTACACCAATATTATACCACGATTACGGCGGCTTTTCAACAGAAACAGAAGAAATTTATAAAAATTTCCGATTTTCTTCACGAAAACCGCCGTCTTTTTGCACTCTTTTTTAGCTGACAGGCTTCATTCAAGGCATATTGTAGGCGGCGTTATATGAGAATAGGAGGCTATTTCATAGTGTTATACCCTTATAATGTTATAAATTGCCCTGTACTGTTCGGCTCTGATGACGCTGCCGGCTATGATGAAAAAGACGAATTAGTTGACAGCTTGAGCAGTGCGATGGAGGTTCGGACGAACTGCAGGGAGCTGGCTGAAATGTTTGCAGAGTTTTTTCCTGATTTGTCCGTGATTATTGATGAACCGGACAAGCCTCAGCATAGGAGGAACAGGAAGCACAAGAAGCGGAAGCATAAGTAACCGATTGATTTACGGACAACTTAATACGTGAGCGGCAAGGCGATAAAACGCTTTGCCGCATAGCTTATTACTTGTTACATAAGTGTTTGAAATGCACGGTCAGACCGTGCTTGACGGGCTTGTAATTAGTATTAACAATTCGACCACAGGAGGAAAAATGCGATTTGTCAGAGAGAAGAAATACCCTTGTAGAAATGGGTATATGGAAGTTGATATGTATCTGAATACTGATACTAATGTGCATAAACTCCCTCGGGCAAAGAGGGAGAAAATCAGCCTGCCAAAACAAAAGAAGCTGAACATTGAAAACAGCCGCCGAGCTATGAGGTTATTATTCAATCACAATTTCAAATCCGGTGATTATTATATTACGCCTACATACAGTACTGAATTTCTTCCGGAAAACGATAAGGAAGCACAAAATGCACTGAATGCATACATCAGGAAGCTACGTACCCTATACAGACGGTACGGGCATGAATTAAAGTACCTGTATGTTACCGAAAAAGGAACAAAAAAAGGTCGCGTACATCATCACATAATCGTCAACAATGTTGGTATAAGCCGTGATGATATAGAAAACCTGTGGAGCTTCGGACGTGCCAATACTAAACGTCTGCAACCAGATCCGGACGGTAGTTTTAATTCTCTTGCCGAATACCTTATGAAGACTGCAGAGAACGCCGAAAAGTATTCCCGAACATGGAACTGTTCCCGTAATCTTAGCAGACCTGAGGAGCATACAAATGATAATTCAATAAGCGGCAAGAAGTTTCGTTCTCTGATTGAAGCAAAGCGTAATGATGAATTCAAGATAGCGGTTGAGCGGCTTTATAAAGAGCACAACTTTATTGACGGATATGTGTCGGTGAATGGGATTACAGGTTTACCGTATGTTAAGCTAAGACTTATGAAGAAAGGGCGACAACATTCTATGCTAACATGAGCGGCTGGAGATGGTGAGGATTGTTATGTGCCACTCTTGAAATAACTGCGTGAAGTAAGCAACTCGACCATTCTGATTGATTTTGTCCGTTTTATTATATAATAAATCAAATCAATCAAGGGGGGGCGGGGGGCTTTGCCCCCGCCCTAAAGCCCAAGGCTTCCATTAATCTGATTTGACGCAACTTTTTGGTGCAAATTTGAGCGGCTAATGGTTTGAATTTTGCTTGCTCGTAATACCAATATTCGTTATATGTTCGCTGGCCCGCAAAGCTGTGTAGAATAAAGTGGGGAACAGCTTGAAGCCGCTCCCCGGTTTTGAGATTTTGCTCTACAGGAGAAAACTAAGTAAAAGGTTGTTGAGTTCGGTACAGTTTCCTCTCTGTATTACCAGAGCAGAACACCGTTTACCGGCTATAGTGAGAGTAGTGCTGTTACTGCTCGGTATGAGTTCGGCAGCGGCAAGTTCGGTGCGGAGCTTATCAAGGGAAAGTGGGCTTTCCGATAAAGATTCATAGAGGGAATATGCCTGTTTTGCCTTTAGTCTTATGCTGGTGTAGTTGTATTCCCCGAGTATTCTATCAGAAGCGTAATAGCTGTGATAACCTCTTTGCCGTTGTCTGATTAGTCTGTAGCCGCCTTGACGTATGCCGTTTACTATGGCTTTCACAAATACAACAGGCTCTCCGGTTATAGGGTTTTGGTTCTGCATGGCGTTCCTCCTTTATGGGTGAGCTTTGAAAAATTGCTTTGTACGAGCGGCTTGTGGTTCATTCAAAAAAACCAATTAAAGTGACACTGTATTGCCTGTCAAGCCGCTCACAATATCATTTGGTATTGTTAAGCTGTCGCAATACCTCAAGAATTTCTACCTGCATTTCGGGCGAAAGCTGCTTGAAAATCTTTGCAGCATAAATCGTTTCCGCCGAAAATTCATTGGTTTGCTTTTCGGTATGGTTTTCGCATTTATTCACATTAGAAGTCTTGTCAGTCATTATCAAATTTTTCTTTCTCATCAGTATGCTCCTTTCTAATTTCGGCGTAATAATTTTCTATAGCTGTTTCCATTTGTTCCACCATTGCTATAACTTTATCACACGCCGCACTAACGAGGCTCCTGTAATGCGAGGCTCTCATAGCAAATACAGTAGCGTTTATCGCGTCCCCGTTTTTAGAGGGGCATTCCTCAACGAAAAAAACTAGAAAGATTTTCAAAAGGTCTTTTACTGTTTCAAGTTCGTTACGTGCGTCCTCTAAATCAAATTTCATCTCTGTCATAATAACAAATCCTTTCATATAGTCTTGACAATGGCGGCGGTATGTGGTACAATATCCTTGATGTGGGGTTGTATCACACAGCCGCTCACCTAGCCTTTGCAGTTCGCACCTGCAAGGGCTTTTTCTTATACGGCAATGCTGATATTCAAGCCGTAGTTGTAGAAATCCGTCCCGCCCGTAATTGCAAGAAACGTACTTGCAACGGCTTTCCCCTTGTCCAAGAGGGGAGCTATTGCGGCGGCGAGTTGCCTGTTTAAGTAACCCATAACCGCCGAGCCTTTCCCGCTGACAGCCGCCACCACCTGAACCGCATTCTTGTCGGCTGCATTGTCCTTCTCCCGCTGGAGTTTGATGGTGATATCCTCAGGAGCATATCTGGAGAGGCGGGAAAGAAGCGTTTGACGGTTCCCGAACGTCACCCCTGCCGTCTTGGTTTCAATGTGGCGGAGTTTAACGGTAATCCACGCACAAAACCATAGCGGCTGAGCGGCTTAACCCCTGCTTAACGAGGGCATTTGCGATTGTCATTACCTTGCTATTCATAATCTTTCTTCCTTTCTGTTTGGTTTTGCTCTGTTGAGCTTGATTATATTATAACGCTATTTGCGTAAATAGTCAAGTGCTTTGCTTCGCTATTTACGCAAATATTGATTATTTCTACTATTTACACAAATAGCATTGTTATTATTTGTGCAAATAGTGCATTGTTATAAAGCCACTCGCGTGGTATAATAAAAAGGGGGTGAGAAACTGTGGCAGTATCGAAAAAACAACAGGCTTGCGTAAATAGGTACATTTCAGAAAAGTATGACAGAATAAATCTGACAACGCCGAAAGGGTGCAAAGAGCGGATAAAAGCTCACGCGGAAAAGCAAGGCGAAACGGTAAACAGCTTTATTAACCGTGCAATAGCCAACCAAATACAGACCGATAACAAGAATAGGGAGTGAGCCGATTGAATGAACTGACGGCGGAGCAAATCCGCGAGCTTGCGGCAGATGTAAATAATATTGTAATGTCAAGCCACGCGAATATGCGTTGCATAAAGCGTATAATAGACAGTAAAGATATACTGAATGTTCTTATGAGCGGCGAGATAATTGAGCATTATCCCGAAGATTATCCTTTCCCGAGCTGCCTCGAACTTGGTTTATCGCTTTCGGGAAATCCTCTGCACGTTTGTTGTGCCATAGGGGACAGCAAGCTTTGGGTTATTACGGCATATTATCCTACAACGGATAAATGGGAAAACGATATGAAAACGAGAAAGGCGGTTGAATAAATATGACTTGTTTCTTTTGCAAGGGGAATATGATTGAAAGCACAACAACATTTATGGTGCAGCTTGATAACTGTATTGTAATCGTGAAAAACGTCCCATGCCATAAATGCGACCAATGCGGCGAAGAGGCATTTTCATTTGAGGTTTCACAGCGGCTTGAACAGATTGTTGACAAGTGCAAAGAGGCACTTACCGAAATCGCTGTTGTGAATTATACGGCTGCATAATTAATTGAGCCGCTCGGGCTTGATACAGGAGTGATTTCAATGAGTACCAGAGAAAAGGCACAGTTTATTTTGAACAGTCTGACAGATGAACAGCATGCAGCATTTGTAACGCTGTTTGGCGGTAACTTTCCCAATGATGAAACACAGCAAGCAATGGACGAGATAGAAAACGGCGGTGGAACGCTGTTCACGGGGACAACAGAGCAGTTGTTCTCCAGCCTTATGGAGGATTGACAATGCTTGATGTTCGCTATTCTTCGGCGTTAAAATCGGATTTGTTCGGGAAATAATAATTACGAGCGGCTTTTCTCATTGTGAGAAACCGCTCAGATTGTTTATAACTCTTTTTGCAATGCTTTCACAATTCTATGATACCAATGCAATGGTACGGTGCATTGACATAGCCCCGCCGCTCTGGTGTCGCTCTACACGTTCCACAATTGCCTGTACCGCGTTTTGCGTGTTTAGGGGAAATATCACTATCGAGGAATAAAACCGCTCACACGCACAAATTTCGCCCTATTTTGAGGGGTATCGTGAAACACGCTAGCCGCCGCGGCGTTCGGAGTGGTGAAATTCCCTGCACCTACGCAATTTTGAAAACCCGCTCGGGAATTTTGAAAACTAGCTATGTAATTTTGAAAACTCGCTCGGGAATTTAGAAAAACCGCTCGGCAATTTCGGTTTTCTGCTGGTTTTTTTTCAAAACAGCCTGCACCGCCCGCCGTTTTGCTCTAGCAATACGGCTATTGAGTATAGCTATATTGATTGAAGCTGATAAAAGAAAGGGGGCGGGGTTTAATTCCCGCCCTCGCTCTATGTCTGCCGCCGCTCTGGTGGGCGGGATCGGGGTTTCATAGGCTCGCCTGCTCTATCGGTTTATCAAGCCTGCGTGTTTTTTCTTCGTGTGTTTTGATAGCAGTTTTTATATTGTGTTCTGTTGCGTTCCTCGCTCCCGTTCTAGGGCGTTTTTCAGCCCACCTAAACGAGTAACCACCTCTAGCCGCTCTCCCTCTATCGGCTTGGGGTCGTTTAGCACTAGCCCCAGAACGTCAAGCAATTTGGCTTTGCGGTCTTAGGTACTGCGTATGAGGTGGGGGCTTGCGGGGCGAGGAAGGCGTGGCATTTTGTTGTGCAAAAACAAAAAAATTTTTGGCATTTCGTTACGAAATGAACATCAGGCACACCAAAATGAGGGAAAAAGATGAATAAAAAGCAAATTCTTACCATAAGGAAGAAATAATTGCACACCTTTTCGGAGTGTCGCGTTTCACGACACCCATTTTATTGCACCTCTGAGGGCACGCAGAAACGCCGCTGAGACGTCCATTCCGCATTGGTGGTATCTTCCCCTACAATCGGCACACTGCTTATTCACGGCGAATTTGGGGCTATTTTGTAAAAGGGGGTGACTTAGCGGGAAAGTGGCTACAGATCAAAGGCACTATACTCATATAGTGATTTTTCAAAGCCAAAATCAGGAAGCCGCTCGGCTTTATTTCAGAATGCCCCTCTCAAACGTCCCAGAATTGCCGCTGTGTTGTGTTCGTAAAGCTACACTAAACAAGAGGAACCGGGCTTGTATGAGCTTGTGAGCGGCTTGGTTTGCAATCGTGCTGATAAGGCAATAGCTCCGCTCAGGAATGAATTACCGCCGGGCTGCTCACGTCCGGAGCCGTGAGCGATATTGAGCTTTTCGACATAAGGCTAACAAGTTATACTCATAGCCGCTCAGTTCCGAAACTTTTGCACAAACGATAAAAAATAACTCAAAAGTACTTGACATTTTAATAACTTTTGAGTATAATATAATAGAGGGGAGGGTAAGCTACTTGCATAAGATATTTTTTTACAAGGACAAAAACGGAAACGAGCCTGTTCTTGAATACCTGAACGAGTTGGCGGCAGCAGGCGACAAAGACAGCCGTATAAAGCTGAATAAGATCCGTGACTATGTAAAAGCATTAAGCACATACGGACTGCAGTTGAGAGAACCTTATATTAAGCACCTTGACGGTGACATCTGGGAGCTTCGCCCGCTGCGGGACAGGGTGCTGTTTGTAGCATGGGACGGCGGCAGTTTTGTACTGCTTCACCAATTCATGAAGAAAACTCAAAAGACCCCTCAAAGGGAAATTGAAAAAGCCAAAAGAGAACTTGCAGACCTTAAAGAAAGGGGCGTTAAGTATGAATAACAGTGCGATCGGTAGAAGCTGGGACGAAGTTGAAAGGGAGCTCTTCACTCCCGAAGAAATAGCGGCAAGTGATTTGAGAGTTGCCCTTATAGGCGAACTTATCAAGGCTAGGCAGGAGCAGGGTATCAGCCAGAAGAAGCTCGAAGAGATGAGCGGCGTTAAGCAGCCCATTATTGCACGAATGGAAAAGGGCAGCACAAGCCCGCAGCTTGATACTGTTCTGAAAGTCCTTGCACCTCTGGGAAAGACTCTGGCAATTGTACCGATAGAAACAAGCGAAAACAAGAGGGCATAATATGAATGTTCAGGAATTCGTTGAAATCGAGGTTGAGCTTCCCGAATGGCTCGCAAATGCCGCTGAACAAGCAGGGCTGAACCTGTCGGAGGTTTTAATCAAAGCCTTGAAAGAGCGGCTTAACGTACAATAACACATGAGCGGTGCACTCTATTAGATGTGCCGCTCATTTTCTTTCATCGGCTCTATGTACCCCTGTGCCGCTCTATATGGCGTGTTTACCGCTGTGGCAGGATAGATAAGGCTAGAGTATACAACGGCGTACAGAGCCGCTCACAGGTTTATTGTGGAAAGAGAATATTATCTGTTTGAATTTTTGCTTGTGTTCGTTTTGGTGGCACTATGATTTAAATAGTTGCGTTTTGCTCATTGTTGACAGCAAAACTCACATTTTGATTATTCCCGTTGTTAAACAATCTCACAGCGGAGATTTTGGGGCTATAAACATTTTGCCGAAATAGTTTTTACACCTGATAATAAGAAATTGAGGCTTGAACTGCTGCACAATTTAAAAACACCAAGTGATATATTATCGAGCGGCTTTACTGGCGCTTTTGCAATCGCTTGCAAAGGTACTGTGAAAGGGCGGGGGTGGGCTTTGCGGCTCGCTGACGCCCTGTTTTTGTGCAGTGAAACTGAGAAAAAAACAGGGAACTTTAATTGATTTTTCTCCGCCCCACAAGCCGCTCACAATCGAATTAAAGGCAGTTTATCCCTTACAGGTTAAAGTTATATTCCGAATGTAAAAAGCTCATACAGAGCGGATTTGATATGTGTTTTCCCAATACTCATAGTAAAAGAAATGATGGGCGGGTTTGTGTTCTGCAAGGGCATAACCGCTCAAAGCAGCTTTCTTATTTTGTCTTTGACATTCAGTCGCTTCGAACCTCAACATTGCCAAAAATAGAGAATATAATACTGCGAGCGGCTCGCTTTGCAATCGCTTGCAAATTTTTACTGTGTACTTGTTCACAATTTGTTCACACACGATACGAAAAAACACGAAATTTTTCGATAAGTTATAACAAGCTGCTTTCGATAAATAGCTTAATAATGCGGAGTTTCGCAAAGTACCGCAACGCTTGAAAATGAAACAAAACGCACTCCAAAACCGTATGTCGAGGGTTCAAGTCCTTCTGCCCGTGCCAAGATAATGTGACCAAAAAGATATTATGCCCGCAAACGGCTTCACAGAGCCACTTGCGGGCATAAATCTTTTCAAAATCAAGAATCACAGTCCACAGATATTTTCGACACGAAAATGGACTTGAACCCTCCCTTACAAAATTTTGAGGACGGTTTTTGTACAAAATATACAGAACGCCTGTGAGCGATTTCTCACTACTGAGAAATTACTTGCAGGCGTTTTTTGTTATCCAGAGGTGTTACCAAAAAGACTTTTGGGGGATTTGAACCCTTCTAGCAACAAAAATTTCGAGGTCAAATTTATGCAAATCGCACAAAGCGCCTGTAAATTACTTCTTCAATTTATGAGAGGTAGATTACAGGAGCTTTTTTGTTTTCCGGCGAAAAAATAGGCTTGAAATAGGCTCATTCGGGCTTAAATATAAGATAAGGAGGTCAAAAATGACAGAGGCAAAAATTCGAAATGGCAAGCGCAACTCAAAAAAATTTTGGGTGCAAATAATAGGAGGATTAAAATGAAGCTTAAATTCAGAAACAGTTATCACAGAAAAACATTCACGGGATTTATTTCCGAGAATGTCAAGAATCCGTATTACAGCCGCAGCGAATATGTTGCGGCTGTTTTTCTTTTGTCAGCGGAGAAGTTTCTGTGGAGGTGCTCACAAAGCGCGTTGACGGGACATTCGGTGGATTTCGGAAACATCGATTTGACGGGGATTTCAACCGATGGCTATGCCCTGTTCAAGGCGGCAAAATCCGTTTACAACGGCAGCGCGGATATCTCTTTGAACGAATTGTGCGACATCGACCTTATCCGAGAGGAAACCTTTCACACAATCTTCTCGGGTGTGCTTTTGCTGAGAAACGGCATTGGACTGCTGAATTGGAGGGCTTGATATGATAAGATTTCTAATTAGGAACGGAAAAAACTCGTTGAAGTTTGATGTGCCTACGAACGAACTGTTTGAACATTTGCAAAGCATCGGAATTAACGAAGATATTCCGATTGGCGGCACAGAGAAAATCTCGGTTGAGCGTTTTCCCAAAGATGACAAAATCGCGGAAATTGTTTGTGAAAGGCTTTTGCCCGGCGATAGAATTTCTGATGTAAATCAGCTCTGTAAAAGGCTTGACGGACAATGGCTGATTGGTGACGAGGAGCTTGAAAAAGCACTTGTTGAACAGGATATTCGCGGTGCGAAAAATATCTGCGAAGCGTTTGATGAATTGAAGATGAGCGCGGAACAGGAAATTCACGAAATGAAAATGTGAAAGGAGGAGTTGAATATGAGAGCAATGAGCAGAACACAAATTGAGGCTCTCAAAGCGCGTTATCCCGCAGGAACTCGCGTGCAGCTTGACAGAATGGGCGAAGACCCGCGACCGATTCCCGCCGGTACCAAAGGCACGGTGATTGCGGTCGATGACATGGGAACTCTGCATTGCAAGTTCGATAACGGCAGGTCGTTGGGTATCTGTCCCGAGGTGGATAGTTTCCACAAAATTTCCGAGCAGACGGAAAAGCAGGATATTGAGCCGAAGATGTCGATGTGAAATCGGAAAAACAGAAAGGAAAGTGATTTTATAGCAATAAAATTTTTTGATTGTTTTGCCGGAATAGGTGGTTTCCGCAGCGGTCTTGAACAGGCGGGCGGTTTCGAATGTGTAGGCTTTTGCGAAATCGACAAGTATGCTGCGAAGGCTTACAGGGCAATGTATGACACCGAAAAGGAGATTTACTACGATGACGTTACGAGAATTGATACTGCAGAAATGCCCGACTTCGACTTGTTTACAGGAGGATTCCCCTGTCAATCTTATTCGATTTGCGGGCACGGACGAGGCTTTGCAGATCCCCGAGGAGCTTTGTTCTTTGAGCTTGCCAGAATCATCAAAGATAAACGACCTTCAGCTTTTCTGCTTGAAAATGTTCCCCGACTCATATCTCATGACTCGTTCAGGACTTTTCAAACGGTCATCGGCACGCTTTCAGAATTGGGGTATTGCATTGAATGGATGGTGCATAACAGTGCCTGTTTCGGAGTCCCGCAGTCGCGTCGGAGGGTGTACATTGTCGGACATCGCCGTCCCGAACGTGCCGGAAAAATATTTCCTGTCGAATGCGGCGATTGCAAAAGTCTTGTCGAGGTTATCGGCGGATCACAAGGTTCAAGAGTCTATTCCGCAGAAGGTACAGCGATAACCCAATGCGCAGGTGGAACAAACGGCTTGTACTTTTTCGATATGAATCCGGATTTTGATTTCACCGAGAATGCCCGATGCCTTGTTGCCAGATATGATGCCGGAGTAGGCAATCATAAAGGCGTTAATTCCGGTGTGTTTACCGAGGGGAATGGTCACGGTGCGGTTGAATTTGTGGACAAGAACGGTATTCATCGAGCAGGTACTCTCCGCAAATTGATGCCGTTGGAAAGTTGGAGATTGCAGGGTTTCAGCGATGAGCAATTCAATAAGGCTGTTTCTGTCGGAATATCTGATGGACAGCTTTACAAAATGGCAGGAAATGCTGTGTCTGTCCCTGTGATAAAGGCAATCGGTGAGAGAATCCGAGATGTTGTTTTTGATGGTGGAGGTGGTGAATTTGCCAAATCATGTGATGAACCAACTTCGGTTGTCGGGAAATCAGAAACGGATTAACGAGCTTTTGGAGAGCGTAAAAAGCAATGATTCCGTGCTTGATTTCAATAAGATAATTCCAATGCCCGATAGTTTGGATATTGAGGCTGGAAGCCGCACGGAAAAAGGTCTGAAGGCATATCGCGACTTCATTTCCGTGTACACGTTTGATGGTGCGCGGAATAAGCCGGATTTGCTGAATATTCCCGAAGAAAGCGAAAAAGCGTTTCTTCGGCAGCGTAATGACGTCCGTACCGATGAGTTTCAGGTCGGGAAAACTGCGTTCCAAAACCAGATAAAATACGGCGCTCCGACGTGGTATGAGTGGTGCGTCAAGCATTGGGGAACGAAATGGTCGGCGTACAATGCGGAAATCTCCGAGGAGAATACGCTTATTTT
>JBJESA010000107.1:0-13621 GCA_051882535.1 Oscillospiraceae bacterium | reverse complement strand
AAAGCAATAATTCATACGAAACAGCCCAAGATTCGCAGGACAAAGTTAAGGAGATAACCGACAGGCTAGAATCAGGATTGAAAGCCCTGTTTGAAGGCGATAATTTCCGAAATTATCTGAACACTATGTCAAAGTTCCACAATTACAGCTTTAACAACACTATGCTTATTGCACTTCAGAAACCAGACGCAACTTATGTTGCCGGATTTAATTCGTGGAAAAAGAACTTTGAACGTTCGGTAAACAAGGGAGAGAAAGGTATAAAAATCTTTGCGCCTGCTCCATACAAAATGAAAAAGGAGCAGACGAAGATTGACCCTGATACCGAACTGCCCGTTCTTGACAAGGACGGGAAGCCCGTTGTCGAGGAAGTTGAGGTTACAATTCCTGCCTTTAAGGTTGTAAGCGTATTTGATATTTCTCAGACAAACGGCAAAGAGCTTCCCACTCTCGGCGTTGACGAACTGAAAGGTGATGTCGAGAATTTTGAGAAATTCTTCGGCGTTTTGAAGGAGGTTTCTCCCGTCCCTATAAAGTTTGATGATATTGATGGTTCAGCGAAGGGTTTCTATCATCACGAGGACAAGGCTATCACCGTTAAAACGGGAATGTCCGATGTTCAGACAATAAAAACAGCAATTCACGAAATTGCACACGCAAAGCTTCACGACAGAGATTTGGTGAAGGCGGATATAGAAAATCAGAAAAAAGACCGAAAAACCGAGGAAGTCGAAGCTGAAAACATAGCATATACGGTGTGCCAGCATTTTGGTATAGATACGTCTGAATATAGCTTTGCTTATGTGGCTTCTTGGGGTTCAAATAAAGAGATGCCTGAACTTAAGGCTTCCATTGAAACTATTCGTAGTACAGCTTCCAAACTGATTACGCAGATTGAAGATAAACTTCGCGGACTGGAAAAGGAACATACTCATAGTTTGAGTGATCCAGATAACTCAACTCCCCAAAGCCAAAAAAACAATCAGATAGTCGGCAACACTGCCTATAAAGACATTGCCGATAAATCGTACTTGAAAATTGCGACTTCTCAACTTCCCGCTTTAGAAAAACTTCTGGAAGAGAGTAACATTCCCTATAGTGGAATAAAGATGGGTATGTCCACTACTATTACAGTCAGCAAAAAGAATTATCCTTTGCTTTGCGATTACGTTAAGGGGTTGTCCTTCATAAATGAACTTTCCCGCAAAGATAAAGAGGTATCACAAAATGAATCAAAATCAGAACACAGTATAATTGGCAATACACCATTTAAGGACATCCCAGAAAAAAGCTTTGCAAAGCTAGCAACAGACAAAGCACTGGTTATAGCGGATATTCTTGAAAAGCAGGGCGTAAAATTTAGTGGAAGGACAGATGAAGATAAGACTACTCTCACCTTTTCAAAAGCTGATATGCCGAAATACAAGGCAGCTCTTATTACTGCAAACAAAGCTCTTGCAGCCAACAAATCGGAAGATACATTCCCAAAACAAAATAAACTTTATACAGAGTCCTTTGATTACGCTGCAGAGCATAGCGAGGTCAAGGAATTTCAGACTAGCCACAAGGAAAATATGAACTGTCTGCGGGACATTAAAACAACAGCTGAGATGTATGCTATGGATGGTAGGTTGGATGTATTTCTGCACGACCTCACAAAGAAATACGGAATTGAAAGACCCTTGTATGTTCTTTCAAGAACAATTCAGCAAGTTAAGGATATGCGTTTTTCTGATAAAGCAAAGCAGATTGCCGATAAGTTTGAGTATCCAGACAAGGGCAGCGTTCATTCTTTCACACATATGTATGTAACTGACCTTAATCCAACGGTTATTGATAATATGGTACAAAAGCTGAACGAAATGAAGCATCAACTTGAAAAAGCTTCTGATATCACAAGTCACTCAGTTAAGAGTCCTAACGGCAAAGCGAATGTTAATAAGAAGCCTTCTATCTGCAAGTATTTAAAGGAGGCTTCCGCCAAACCGCAAGAAGAGGTAAAGGGAAAAACAAAGGAACAAGAGAGAGGAGTGGTTCACTAATGTAAACGCAAGAGCATTTTTGTGGCATTTAAAAACAATTTAGAGAATTCATCGATTGAGAAAGGAACGGTAAACCTATGAACAGTCATTCTGACAGCGAAATTGAAACAAGAGCAAGTCTTGATGAGTCGGAGGAGCACAAGGAAAATTCGCCAATGGCGAATCCTTCGGAATTTAAAGAGAAACACGACAAGGGATATCATAAACTTGATACAGAGGAGTTTAAAGAGCAGCTTCACGCCCGAACGATTGCCGACAGAGATATTCTCGGAATCCTTTCTGTGCCTAGTAGAACGCTTATTGACAGAATCAGGACACTCAAAGAAAAACAATCGAGAATTGATCTCAAACTTACCAAACGAGAGAACCGAGGACAAAAGCTTGAAAACAAGGCGGAGAGATATGCAGCTACAAATAAGATGCTAAAAGATTTCTTTTCAGATAAAGAAATGCCACCTCCCGTCAAGGCGATATATGAACTAAACGCAAGAAGAATTGCCAAAATCAAAGAGGTTAAAATCCCAGATAACAATCGCAAGATTGAGAAGCTACAAGTCAAAGGCATTAATAATCAACGTAAAATTCGTGCCACATTTGCAACTATTGATAAACTGCAAAGTTTGAGTGGTGTTATCAAGAGCTTTTCGATATTGAACCCAGAAAAAAGGCGAGCTGTTTTTGCTCAATCGCTAGATGCCTTGCACAATGCTTCAAAACGGGCTTTACAGTGTAAAATTGAGAAATGCGATATGAGAATACAAAAGCTGCAGAAGTCATTGCCTGAAAGAGAGATTGATTATTCTATTTCAGATATCAATGCAGAAGAAAAAATATCAGCATTAAACGAGAAAAAAGCTGCTCTCTCCGAAAAACTTCAAAAGCTTGAAAGTCTTGAAAAGCCATTTGCAGAACAGTCGGATAAAGCACTTGAAGATGTCACAGATACCGCACAGAAAACTATCAATATTCTTGAAAATGCCGGCGATATTTCAGAGAAGCAGTATGACAGACTGACCGAAGATTTATGTGCTTCCTGTGTGGATACGGTTACTGCAACGCCCATCGAACAGGAAAAGCCTGCTGATATTAGCAAAGATGAATACGACAAGCTTGATTTACCCAACAAAGGAATATTATTAGCAGAATATAAGTCAGAGCACGATGACCACGACCAGAGTTGGACGTCGAGTTCACACCTTTATCAGCTTAACGAACGTTTTTATTATGACAGTAGTGATGGCTATAATATCGGAAGCGATATTTACCAAGAACTGAATAACGACCAAATGAAATCAAAGCTAAATGATTATGTTGCAAGTAGCGAGAAAGGGTATTACGGTAGTCACTATTCTGTAACAGAAGCAGGAAAAAAACTTCTTGACAGTAATAGTGCGGAAAACAAAATGCCAAAGCAGAAGGACAACTACAAAATCATTGGCAACACCAACTATAATGACATTTCTGACAAATTCTATGTCAACCTGACTGCTGAAAAAGCGGAAGAAATTTCAAAGCTGCTTGATGCAAACGGTGTGCAATTCAGTGGTACAATACGTGATAACGGAGAAGCCAAAATCACCCTTAATAAGTCAGACATAAAACTCTATAAACAGATTGCTTCCAGCGTTCAGTCAAGAAAACCATCCGTTATTGATGAGATTGGTAAGATACACAACGAAACCCAGAAGAAGGGAAACACTCGCCAGCAACGAGAGAAAAAGTCTCATAATCAATCGTTGTAACTGAAAGGAGAAAAGCATTATGTTAAATACCGTTCAACTTATGGGGCGTATTGCACAATCACCTGAGTTGTTTACAACGCAGAACAACAATACACTCTGTAGATTTTCAATAGCCGTCCCCCGAGATTATAAGCGGGATGGTGAATACCCTGCCGACTTTTTTAGAATAGTTGCTTGGAACAAGTTGGCGGAATTTATTGAGAAACATTTCTCAAAGGGACAACTTATCACATTAAGCGGGTCCCTTCGTACAAGCACTTACCTTGACACGAGCGACAACACACGAACTGCCACAGAGGTTGTTGTAGATCACATCTACTTTACTACCTCAAAGGCAGAGAATAATAAAGAAGGTTCTCCTGAATCCGAATGTTCTTCGGGTTTGGCGGGAACAGATGAATATTCGGAACTTGCGAAAGAACTTAGCGAAATTCCTGATGATTACCCATACTGATAATTTTTATAAGGAGGTGAATATAGTGAAGGTTTTATCAGCTGAAGAAGTAAACTTCATCGCAATATATTGTGGTATTAGCAAGAATGATACTCTTGAGAAAATATTTGAGGCTATGCCACTGATAACAGACTTGGATATGAAAAACATCGCAGAACATTGTATTGAAATCATATCTGAACTTTCAGATGAAGAGTTTCTTGCGTATCAGTTTTCTGATTTGTTGCAATAAAGGGGGAGAGAAAATGGACATTGAAATTTCTGGTAGACCCGGAATTGATGGTTTGGAGGTATCAAGGAATGATTGCAAATTGCCTGAAGGTGTTGTTGTATCTGCTGGCAATGCAACTATTTCGGATAAGAATATCGCACTTAAACTATTTGATATGGATTATCCGATTTTTATTATCGACAAAGATGGCAATTCCGTATATACTGAAAACAGAACAGAACTTGAACTTCATAGCGGTATGTACTCTGCCTCTGAGCAGGATATTTATCACTGTTTCAGTGTAACACCCCATCGGGAGGAAGCAATAAGAGGCATTTCGGATGTAACTGGATATTCAACCAGCAGAATAAACGCTCTGCCTGATGATGTCCTGATGAATGTCATTAACGTTTGGCTGACAAATGTCAATTTATCTGATGCATCAACTTTAAAAGACCAACTCAATGCAGCTATAGACTGCAAACCTCAAACTAATCACCTTAAATCTATTGAGGAGCTTATCGAGTGTAATCCTAACAGTATTGATGGTATAATTAATAATCTTCCCAAGGGTGAGAACGAACGGCGCTCTGTTCTTGCTGAAATAAAAGAGCTTCGTACTCAGGCGGGTTCTCCCTCAGATGATAAACGAGAAATAACCAGATAATAATCTTACAAGACAGATTGCTGTGCATATTGGTGCAATATGCACAGCTTTTCTTGTTTGTTTTCTGTGAATTTGTGGATTTACATATTGGCTTCAATATGTTATAATAAATATACAAAGCAAAACAACTAATGTAATGGAGGAAATTCAAATGAAGAAAGTGCTTGAATCATTTGCTATTGTGGCAATCTCTCTAATGCTGGCAGGCTGCACAAGTCCCCAAAAATCATCCGAAAGCCATAACAGTACTAGTTATGTGGAGTCTATGCCTGTTGTCACTAATGAGATTTCTGATGTCCTGTACCCTGCTGATACTTCCCAGTATACGGCATCTACTCAGGAGGAACTTGTCTTTGGTATGCTTAATGCGTTAGGTACAAAAAATCAATTGGAATTTGATAGATATCCATCAAGTTCAATGTCGAAATTTGAGCGATTTTACAGCAAATGGTGCGGTCATTTGCAATCAAAGAAGATTGATTATACGGTTGATTATACATACAAAGATTTTTCAGCATATATTTCCCCTTCGTTTGTCGATGACGGAAAACCAAGCAGTGTGAATGTATATTTTCCTGCGGAAGAACCTGTTCTTAGATTTTTCGTAAACTTTGACTTTGACTATATTACTGAGAAATATTCTATCTCTGATATCTATTGTAGCAGTAGCCAACACGAAATTCACAAGGCAATGTCTGAAGAGAAAAATGAGCCAATAGACTTTTCATTGTTTGTGGGAGGTGAGAATGTTGGAGAATAACGAGTTTGCAGAAATAAATGTACACCGTGTTTTGTCTTTAATAATAGAACTGCCAGAACTGCCTGACGGAATACGATTAGATGTCTATATATTATTTTCGAATGATGGAAATACTGTTACATCTGAAGCGTGGCTTCGTCCATCCAATCACAAGGCAACGATGTTCCTTGCTGATATTAACTCTTTTGCCGATGACGGTCAGACCGAGAGCGAAATAGAGGACAGACTTCTGTCTTATTACAACAACAGCGAAACATTTCTAAAAAGCGTTAGGGCTGTTCTTGACGAGCATTATGGCTACTTTGACATAAAGGAGGAATAAACCTTGCAGACCAAATTTGAGATGTACAAAAGTCTTTCGGAGGAGAGTACAGCCAAGCTGTGGCAGGATACAGACTATTATATGTCGTTTCTGAGAACCTCTTCCAGACTTTACAAGTACAGTTTTAAAGACCAAGTTATGATACACGAACAGCGACCAAATGCGGTTGCTTGTGCCGAGTATGATACTTGGGGACGTGAGGACGTTACAAACCGTTATATTAAGCGTGGCAGTAAAGGTATTGCTTTAATTGATGATAGTGGAAGCAAGCCCCGGCTGAGATATGTTTATGATTTTGCGGACACAGAAGCAAGGGACGAACGTTCCCAAACTCCGTTCTTTTGGAAGGTTACGCCCGAAAATGAACATACGGTTCTCGAAGTTCTTGACACTCCGTATGACGAACTGCCGGAAACTGCACTTATTTCAAAGGCACAGAGACTTGCCTTCGATTATTCAGCAGAACATTTTAAAGAAATTTTAAAACTGCCTGAAAGCACCGAACTTCTTGGACGTATGGACGTTTCGGAATTACAGCAGCGTTTTGAAAATCTTCTCGGTAATAGTGTAGCTTATTCTCTGCTTAATCGTTGTGGCTGTGAAACAGAAGCATTTCTTACCGAAGAAGATTTCACAGACATAGAACTGTTCGGAAGCCCAGATTTAATGTATAGCTTCGGATGTGCGGTCAGCACTCTGTCGGAGCAAGTTTTAAGAAGCATTGAAAGAATACTCAAGGCTGAAAGGAGTAAGGAAAATGAGCAAAGCATTACCCAAAACAACGGCAGAGAACGGAATACAGTACATTCTGGACGAGAGGACTCAGACATATCTTCCGGACTTGAGAATAGAGGAGGAGACAATTCCGCTGGGCAAATACGGACTTCTGCGCAGAAGTTATCTCAAGGAGTATCGCAATCCGATTTATCAGCGAATGTTGATGGACGGAACATTATATCCCCATCTGAGAGAGATAGATCAGGCAGCGAACAAGCGGTTGGATATGATACTTCCAGAAATGAAGGAGAAAGCCGGAATAACGGAGTATCTGAAGGCAACCGAGCAGATGAGATGGGTAGGTCTGATGAACAGCGTGATGGCACAGGCGGAGGAGATAGTAATGAGCGAGCTGATATACGATTAAGTTCACAGAGAACAAATGAAACGGCAGCGGAGGAAAATTCCCCCGCTGTTTCTGTTTCCGAGTTCATCAGTATCGCTTCTCATTCCTTGTACGAAAACAGCGTGATAAGAAATGCACACGAAAACTCCGATAATCAGGAATTTATACTTGAAACGGAAAAAGAAATAGGCAACTGCTACACACGGCTTGTTACGGGAGAAGAAAAATCGGAGTATTCGGCTGCTGAAATAGCACCCCTTTACAATAGATTTCAGCAGGACGGCGAGTTCAGAATGCAAATTCTCTCTGCGGTAACAGAACAGCTTGACAATAACCTTTCAAGTCTTGAACAAACGAAACAGAAAGCTGCCGAGCTGGGTATTCCTTTTTCAGACCGTCCCTATAATTCAGATGAAGAAGATAACCCCTATGTATATGACGGCAGTATGAGTATTGAGGACAGCCGAAAAGGCGCGGACGCGTATAACCTTAATAATCTGATGAATGATTATTCGGATGAGTTGAAGCTGGCAGCTTCCTCTAGTTCCAAAGAAGAGTTCTGCGGCTATTACGAAAAACTTGTCACCAAAGCTCTCCGCGACTACGCTCTCAACCACAACGAGCTGTGGTATAAGGATATGCTGGACAATTTAGAGTATCTGAAAGAGGTTTGCAATTTGGTTTCTGTAAGCCTGTACAACGATATTCTGTCGGAAATTCAGCAGCAATCCCCTGCTTCTTTATCCCCCGAACAGCAGTATATTGCCGATAAGATAGCCACTTTTCTCGGCTCTGCTGCCCCCTATTCTGTTGTCAAGGCTGTTTATCAAAAAGCCTTTGAATATGCCTACGATATCAAAATGCCGATAGAGCAAATTCCCGACACCGAGCTTGAGAAAATAATCTCGGAAGTTAATGAGGGCAACAAGTCCATTGATATTCCTGCCGACCTCGATAAATTCTATGTAAATCACGAATCCGAGCAAGTGACGTGGGTTTATTACAACCCCGACAGTTCCGCAGGCGGTCAACTCGTTTACACATATATGGATTTCGATGATATTTTTGAAGCTATGGTAAAGGACGATCCGCTTGAATTTCTAATGGAAAACTGCAAGCAAACCACAATCGACAGAGATATGGACGGCTTTGACGAAGCTCTCGCAGAATTTATGGGGGACGGAGAGAACATTTCAAGTCGTGAACAGTATTACCTCGATAAGCTCTTTGCACTCACCGAGCCGAGATATGCTATATTTCAGCTCAAAGACGATGAGAAATTGCGGGATTTTCTCTTTGCCGACAGCGATTATCTCAAAAAACACGGTTTGTATGTTGACCGCGAGAATTATAACAGGGTTTATCGTGGGAGGCTCAAAGCAAACGAAACCCTCGATGATATCTTTGAGCGTTTTAATATCAATCAACCGCAGGATTTCCTCGGTCATTCTCTTTCAGTCGGGGATATTATTGCAGTTAAGAAAAACGGTGCTATAACCGCTAATTTCGTTGACAGTATTGGCTTTACCGAGGTAATCGATTTTACCCTGTCCCGTGAGGAACGCAAGGCAAGAAGAACGCTTACGGACAATCTTACTCTAATAGCAGATAAACAGCTTTCAAGTGATGAAATGGACGATTTGGGCAATAAGCTGTTTAATTTTGAGAATGCTCCAAAATACAGCGGTTCCAGCCATTCTTGGATAATTGGTGCAGGAATGACAGCCGACGAGTTTGAAAGCGTAACCTCAAGGTATCATAATGGCGAAGATGTCCGTGCAGAGCTTGCAAAGAAAATCTACGACAATATGTCACAGATATCTTTCCTTGAGTACCCACCTACTGACGGTATTAGCTTTGTCGATATTTCAACCGAAAAATCCGACAGTGGTATGACTTTCCGCACAAAAGGCGGCTTTGAGATTACGCATAGTTGGGAAACGCTCGGAGAAGCTCTGATTACCGCCGCACGGCAGGAATTTGATAGGCACGAACAGCTTGAAAAACTCGAACAGTCTTCCGTCGAACAAAGCCAAGCTACAGAACAGGGCATAGAGCAAACTCACTCCGAGCAGCTTACATTTATTGAGGAAAATGCCGAGGAGTACAAAGAAGATGAAGAATTTGCTCTAAATGTTGGTGATAAAATTGAACTTGATGACGGTGTATTTGAAATTACAGAGATCTCCGACAATACTGACGATACCAAGTATCAGCTTCGTGACCTCGGTAGCAATTATCCTATCTTCCGTGTTATGTATGAAACCGAGCTTTTTGAGAACGGGTTTGCCCTTGTAAAAGAATCGGACGAAAGAAATATTGAGCCGTCTGCACCGATGGAACGTTCTGTACCTAATATTGAGGACATTCCTGAACTTAAGTCCGATATACGCAATGCAGAAAGACACGATTTTACCATTACAGATGAAAACCTCGGTACAGGCGGTGCAAAATCCAAGTTCAAAGCAAATGTTGCAGCAATTAAGCTTCTTAGTGAGCTTGAATTAGAAAACCGTCTTGCAACTCCGCAGGAACAGGAAGTACTTTCCAGATATGTAGGTTGGGGCGGTCTTGCTGCTGCGTTCGATGAGAATAACAGCGAATGGACAAATGAGTTCAGAGAGCTGTATTCTCTGCTCTCCCCGGAAGAATACGAAAACGCAAAGGCTTCAACGCTTACGGCTTACTATACTTCTCCTGTGGTAATCAATGCAATTTACGACGGTCTTGCAAACCTCGGATTTAAGGGCGGTAACGTTCTTGAACCGGCAATGGGTGTCGGCAATTTCTTCGGTGCAATGCCGGAGGAAATGAGAAGCGGAAAGCACTACGGTGTTGAGCTTGACAGCATATCAGGAAGAATTGCAAAGCAGTTATATCAGAACGCAGATATTCAGGTAACAGGATTTGAAAAGACTACTTTCCCCGATAATTTCTTCGATATTGCTGTCGGCAATGTTCCGTTCGGTCAATACAAGCTCTCGGAGAAACGGTATAATAAGCTCAATCTTAATATTCACGACCATTTCTTCGCAAAGAGCTTGGATAAAGTTCGTGCAGGCGGTGTTGTGGCATTTGTAACTTCAAAGGGTACGCTTGATAAGGCAAATCCGCAGTTCAGAAAGTACCTTGCACAGAGAGCTGAGCTTATCGGCGCTATTAGACTTCCGAATAACGCTTTCAAGGAGAACGCAGGAACGGAAGTTACCTCGGATATAATTTTCCTGCAAAAGCGTGATAAAATGCTTGACATTGAGCCTGATTGGGTTAAGCTAGGCGAAACTGCCGATGGAATACCCGTAAACAAGTATTTTGAGGAACACCCCGAAATGATACTTGGCGAGATGAAGCAAGGTGTAGAATATTCATTATACGGAAATGCAGACTCAACAGCTTGTGTTCCTGTTTTGGGAGCAAGTCTGAAGGAACAGCTTCGTCAGGCTGTTGCCAATATCAAGGGCAGTATCCCGGAAGTTCAAGCAGATATAAGCGAACCAGATGGGAAAAAACAGAAAGTGGCAGAGAGTATTCCTGCCGATCCGAATGTTCGTAACTTCTCCTACGCTGTTGTCAATGATAAACTGTACTTTCGTGAGAATAGCCGTATGTTCCTTCAAGATTTACCCAAGGCAACTGAGGAACGTATCAAGGGTATGTGTGAGCTGCGTGATTGTGTCCGTACACTTATCGACTATCAGCTCAACGAGTACAACGATAACGATATACAAGAACAGCAATCCAAACTGAGCAGGCTCTATGATGATTTTTCCGGAAAATACGGCTTAATAAATTCTCCTGCGAATGAAAGAGCGTTCCGTGAGGACAGCTCTTATCATCTGCTCTCGTCCCTTGAAATTCTCAATGAGGACGGAAATCTGGAACGCAAGGCGGATATGTTTACCAAACGAACTATTAAGCAGCGTTCCGAAATTACAGCCGTTGATACTTCTTCGGAAGCATTGGCGGTGTCCATATCCGAAAAAGCCGGTGTTAATATGCAGTATATGGAAAAGCTCACCGGGAAAACAGAGGAAGAGATATATAACGACCTAAAGGGCGTTATATTCATAAATCCGCTATATGGCTTGGGCAACGAAAGCGTACCCAAGTATCTCACTTCCGACGAGTATCTGTCGGGAAATATCCGTGAAAAGCTTGCTGTGGCACAAAGAAGTGCAGAGCTTCACCCA
Organism: Oscillospiraceae bacterium; assembly: GCA_051882535.1. Taxonomy (GTDB): domain Bacteria; phylum Bacillota; class Clostridia; order Oscillospirales; family Ruminococcaceae; genus CAG-115. Next base: position 2,110 of record JBJESA010000107.1, on the reverse strand, counting down.
GAGGATTATGCGGTAAACGTGGATGCTCTCACAAAAGCTATGCCAAAGCCACTTGAAGCAAGCGAAATCGACGTAAGACTTGGTGCAACGTGGATTAGCACGGATATTGTCAAGCAGTTTATAATGGAAACGCTTCAAACACCCCGTTTTCTCAACAGATTTATCAATGTGAATTTTTCTAAATACACATCCGAATGGAATGTGGACGGTAAAAATTCAGACACTAACAATGTCCTTGCGAATATGACATACGGAACAGCCCGTAAAAACGCTTATTCTATCATCGAGGATACTCTTAATCTTCGTGATGCAAGAGTGTATGACAGGGTTGAGCAACCTGACGGCAAGGTAAAATCCGTACTCAATCAAAAGGAAACTACTCTTGCACAACAGAAGCAGGAAGCAATAAAGCAGGCATTCAAGGACTGGATTTTCAAAGACCCGGAGCGCAGAGAACAGCTTGTAAACAAATACAATGAGCTGTTCAACAGCTCCAGACCGAGAGAGTATGACGGAAGTCACCTTTCTTTTTCGGGAATCTCCCCGGAGATACAGCTTCGGGAACACCAGCTCAATGCGATAGCGCATACTATGTATGGCGGTAATACTCTGCTTGCACATCAGGTCGGCGCCGGAAAAACGTTTGAAATGGTAGCTTCTGCTATGGAAAGCAAACGGCTCGGCTTATGTACAAAATCCCTGTTCGTAGTACCGAACCATTTAACCGAACAGATGGGAGCAGAGTTCCTGCGGCTATATCCTGCGGCTAATATTCTTGTGGCTACCCAAAAAGACTTTGAAGCAAAAAACCGTAAGAATCTTTGTGCGAAAATTGCCACAGGTGATTATGACGCAGTAATAATCGGTCATTCTCAGCTTGAAAAAATTCCTCTTTCACAAGAAAGGCAAGAGAGAATGATACGAAATCAAATTGAGGAAATTGCTGACGGTATTGCAGAGCTTAAATCTCAGCGTGGCGATAGGTTTTCCGTAAAACAGCTTGAAAAGACAAAGAAAAACCTTGAATTCAAGCTTACCACTCTCCTTGAGAGTAAGAAAAAAGACAATGTTGTAACCTTTGAGGAGTTGGGCATAGACAAGATTTATATTGATGAAGCCCACAACTTCAAAAACCTGTTTCTTTACACCAAAATGAGGAATGTCGCAGGTGTTCAGCAGACCGAAGCACAAAAGTCCTCTGACCTGTATATGAAGTGTCAGTATATGGACGAAATAACAGGCGGTAAGGGCATAGTATTCGCTACGGGCACGCCAATCAGCAACAGTATGACAGAACTGTACACTATGATGAGATATCTGCAAGCAGACAAGCTAAAAGAAATGGGTATGCAGAATTTCGATGCTTGGGCTGCAAACTTCGGCGAATCCGTAACTGCGATAGAGCTTGCTCCTGAAGGAACAGGCTATCGGGCAAAAACAAGGTTTTCGAAGTTCTTCAATCTTCCGGAGCTTATGAATGTGTTCAAGGAAGCGGCGGATATAAAGACAGCCGATATGCTAAACCTCCCCGTTCCTGAAGCGCATTTCCATAATGTTGTGGTTAAGCCTACGGAAATGCAGAAAGAGATGATTTCGGGCTTATCTGAAAGAGCAAAGCTAATTCACAATAAGGGTGTCGCTCCCGAAGAAGATAATATGCTCAAGGTTACAAATGACGGCAGAAAGATAGGCTTAGACCAACGTCTTATGAACCCGCTGCTGCCCGATGACCCGAATTCAAAGGTAAACGCTTGTATAAATAATGTCTTTGACATATACACCAAAACAAGCGCAAGGCATTCTACGCAGCTCGTATTCTGTGACTTCTCAACACCAAAGAACGATGGTAGCTTCAATCTCTATGACGATATTCGGGACAAACTTGTGGCAAGAGGTGTTCCGAAGGAGGAAATTGCCTTTATTCACGAAGCGGATACAGAAGCGAAGAAAAAAGAGCTGTTTTCAAAGGTTCGGCAAGGCAAGGTGCGTGTGCTGCTTGGCTCAACTGCAAAGTGCGGTGCCGGAACTAACATTCAGGATAAGCTCGTTGCACTCCATCATCTCGATTGCCCGTGGCGACCGTCTGATGTTGAACACACCAAACGGAACA
>JBJESA010000106.1:0-3180 GCA_051882535.1 Oscillospiraceae bacterium | reverse complement strand
AAATTCCACGCACTCGCCATCTCCGCAGGCCACGGAAAACGTCTTGACATTCGCCACTGTCCCCGCAGGGAGCTTTGACATCTTGCCATTCATCTTCGCACGGAAAACCTTAAGCCGCTTTCCCTCAAGAAGCGTATACGCACACGGCACATCAGCCATAGCACGAATAAAGTCATACACCGACTTTGCGGACTTCGTAAAATCAATACGCAGTTCTTCCTTGGTAATCATCTTCGCGTAACAGCTTTCGCCCTCTTGCTTTGTGTATGTCGCAGTGCCGTTTTCAAGCTGCTTCAGTGCGTCAATAAGAGTCTCTCCGCCCACGGCAGAAAGCGTATTCCACAGCTCCGAGCCGGTCATTTCCGTGGAAATCTCCACCTCACGCCGAACAATAACATCGCCGGTGTCCAGCCCTTCCTCCATTCGCATAATGCACACACCGGACTTAGTTTCGCCGTCCTGAATACATCTCTGAATAGGAGCCGCACCACGGTATTTCGGCAGCAGCGAGGCATGGACATTTACGCAGCCATACTTCGGCAGTTCGAGAATTTCTTTCGGGAGAATCTGACCGTATGCCGCAACCACAATTACATCGGGATTAAGCTCACGCAGTTTCTCCAAAGAGAAAACCGCGTCATCTCCTTTTCGCAGCGACAACGGCTGAAAAACCTCCAACCCCTTTTCCAACGCATATTCCTTGACAGGAGTACATACAACCTGCTTTCCCCTGTTCTTGGGCTTGTCCGGCTGTGTAAATACCCCACATATCTCGTAACCCACCTCAATCAATGCACGAAGACTTGCCTCGGCAAAGTCGGGCGTTCCCATAAATACTACTCTCATTAGTCCTCCGATTCCTCGTCCTCAACCCATTCCAGCACCTTATCCTCAAAAAGGATACCATTAAGGTGGTCAATCTCGTGACAGAAAGCACGTGCCAACAGACCTTTTCCGTGATAGCGAATCCGTCTTCCGAATCGGTCGAACGCCTTTACCTGAACGTGCAGCGGACGCCTCACCACGCCCCTCCTGCCCGCACAGGAAAGACACCCCTCAACCTCAAATTGCTTTCCCCACATCGCTGTAATCACAGGGTTTATCAGTTCAATTTTACCAGGTCTTTCTCCGGTGTCAATAACCACAAATCGCTTTAATATGCCAATCTGAGGAGCAGCCAAGCCAATTCCGTCGGCGTTCATCATAGTTTCGTACATATCATCAAGGGTTTTCCAAAGCTCCTCGTCAAAGCTCGTAACCTCCTCGCACTTCGCACGAAGAATAGGATTTCCAAATTCAACAATTTCTCTGATCATAGTCTGCCCCTTTGCCTTTTGCTATTTTCTCAGCTGTTCAATCACGTTTAGCGATTTCCTTCTTAACTCTGTCAGTAAAAAGAATTCCGTCAAGGTGGTCAACCTCGTGACACAACGCACGTGCCATCAGCCCATCGCCCGTCAGCGTGAACTCGTTGCCGTTTCTGTCCTGAGCCTTCACAACTACGTGCGAAGGACGCTCCACCTCGCACCACTCGCCGGGTGCGGACAGGCAGCCCTCGTTTCCGCTCTGAACGCCCGAAAACTCCAGAATTTCGGGGTTAACCAGCTCTATAACGCCATTCTTGTCCCTATTCTTCTCCCGAAGGTCAATAACAACCACACGACGCAGAATACCAACCTGCGGTGCCGCAAGACCCACTCCCTCTTTTGTGTGGAGAGTTTCCGCCATATCGTCCAGCAAAGTCCACAGTTTCTCGTCGAAAGCGGTTACCGCTCTGCATTTCTTACGCAGAACATCATTTCCAAATTGTACTATATCTCTCAGTGCCATAATATCTCCCTCTTTTGTGTAGAATCTTAAAATTTCGTTATTCCAGATTTCCGTTTATATCCAGATAGAAGCTCACGTCCGTGAAATCCTTATCCGCATACGCCGCTTTAAGCGTTGTTTCAGCCATACTGCGAAAAGCCTTGTTGTTCTTGCACTTAACCACGAGCGAGAAGCGGAATCTTCCGTTTACCTTCCCCACATGAGCCGCCGCAGGTCCAAGTATTCGCATTGGCACCTCGCCGCCATACGGCTTTGCATTCTCAATCAGCATATTGGCGAATTTCTTCGCCGCATTAAGGCATCGCCCCTCATTCACCGAAGAAAATCCCGCAACCGCCACATCGCAAAACGGCGGATAGAACTGTGCCCTTCGAAGTTCAACCTCCTCGCCATAGAATGCGGGATAGTCCTGCCTTGCCGCAAGATTGATGACGAAATGCTCGGGCGAGAACGTCTGAATCATCGCCCTGCCCGCCTTTCCCGCTCTGCCTGCTCTGCCCACCACCTGCGTAATAAGCGAGAACGTCCTCTCGTAGGCACGGAAATCCGCAGCATACAGCGAGTTGTCGGTTTTCAGCACACCCACCAGCGTAACATTCGGGAAGTCAAGACCTTTCGCTATCATCTGGGTGCCCACCATTATATCGTACTCTCCCTCCGAGAATGCTTTAAAGCTCTTTTCGAAGGAGTGTTTTGTCGAAGTAGTGTCCGCGTCCATACGGAGAATCCGTGCGTTCGGAAACATCTCCGAAATCTCGTCCTCCACCAGCTGCGTACCCATACCCTTCATATCGAAGAATCGTCCTCCGCAGCTCGGACACGTTTGGTCAAGCCGCCTGAAGTAGCCGCAGTAGTGGCACATCACGCAGCCATTCGCTCTGTGGAAAGTCAGCGGCAGCGAGCAATTCGGACATTCCAGCGGCTTTCCGCAGGCGATACACCGCACGCTCGTGCGATAACCACGCCGGTTCAGCAGCAAAATCGACTGTTCCCCGCGGTCAAGATTGTCCTTTACAGCGTCAAGCAGTGCAAGCGAGAATGTCGAGTTGTTGCCGTTTCTGCGTTCTTCCTGCATATCCACAATATACACATCGGGAAGAACCGCATTGTTGTACCGTTCGTCCAGTTCAAACAGCGAATACCGTCCCGATTTCGCATTGTAGTAGCTTTCCAGCGACGGGGTAGCCGACGCCAGCAGCAGCATCGAATTGTGTGCAAAACAACGCTGCTTAGCGATATCCCTTGCATGATATCGGGGCGAACTCTCCGATTTGTAAGAACCCTCGCCCTCCTCATCAATTACAATTATACCCAAATCAGAAACAGGTGCAAACACCGCACTACGTGTAC
>JBJESA010000105.1:0-3199 GCA_051882535.1 Oscillospiraceae bacterium | reverse complement strand
AAATGAAAACTCAAAATAATGAGTTGCGTTATCATACAATGTTTCCAATTCGTGCTTGCTCATTGTTACTACAGTATTTGAGAGGTGTACATACGGCGAACTCAAATGAACTGAATAACAGTTGAATTTTTTAGTCGCTTTTGGAGATTCATCAACATAATAATAACGAGGACAAATCTGATTAAGTGCTATGGGAGAATCACTTATATTCTTAATTTTAAACTTCAAATTAAGATTTGTGCTATCGACAATAACACTTCTGTCTAACCACAATTCTACGCTGTTTTCTGCAAGCGTAGGTATCTCAATTTCTCTTTCAAGTGTTTTAGTTTCTACGTTATCCGCAGTTACTATTATACCATATGTTTCTATTTTGTCAATTGGACTGGAGTCAACTTCAACTTTCCAAGATACCTGTGTTTGCCTGTTACTTACAGAAACATCACCTAAAAAGACAATGTTATCTCCATCAACAACGTTCATTCCTTCAGGAAGCACCAATTCTACGTTGGTGTTGTAAGCGGTTCCAGTTCCTATATTCTGTATATAAGCTGTAACTGTAAAAGGATTGGGCGAATATGACTGTACGCCATCTTCATCCTCAACAACTTCAAGTTTTGTAGCACCAGAGAGTGCGATTGCCAATGGAGGTACATTATCCTGCTGTAATGAACTTAATCCATAATAGGTTTTGCAAGATAATATTTCATTAGTATCAAGCACTTGGGGATTCCAATATAAGCATACTGCACTATCTCCATTAGCACTGCCTGCACTTCTTGAATAATCCCACAAATTTGAGCTAGCCATACTCCAATTCGTAAATCTAACTCTATTAGGAGTAGACTCTTTGTCAGTATTTAACGTTCCCTGAGCAATGACGGAAGGAGAGGTCAAGGAATCAAATGCCTGCCAAAATTCTGGAACTGCACTTCCTTTTAAATCGGTTTCCGTTGTAATATCTCCAATTTCAGGTAATCTGAAAGGTGCACTGTCATTACTGCCTAACATCGTGTCAAACATAATTCTGACACCGACATTATGATTGTTTTCACCTGTGTTTTCAACTGTGTAAAAAAACTCGGCAACATCATCACGATTGGTATACTGATTGCTGATAATATTCAGATATTGAGTTACAATGACATCACCTATGACATCTGTACTGATAATAGAATTGTCTCGGTATGTTGTGGTTTCTGGAGTAAATATGTAGTTTGTACTATCAATCTGAACAGTTGTATATGATGTTCCTCCGTTAGGATAACCATACAGCATTCTCTTGTTATTATCAGTTGAAGAATTCGGATTGCCGCCTGTTGTTCCTAACGTGTATTTGTTACCGTTGAGAGTGATTTCTATATAATCGTTAGAAATACCATTTGCTGAATTTCTTACAGAAAACGTAGATGCCACATTTTCCGATGTTGAATTTAAAGCATAATTTGCTTTCCATTCTTGGTATTCTTCCCCATTTGGATCTAGTGACATATAGTAGTCATAATCCACGAGAGCTTCCTCAGCCGTTGCTGGCATTAATGAAATCATAGAAAAAGCCATTATCGCAGCAAGGTTTCCTGAAATGATTCGTTTGAGATTTTTTAATTTCATCGTTAACCTCCATTTGTTTTTTTATTATCGCCTAATTTGATGTACAATCACACAGGCAAGCCTCAAAGGAGCTTGCACATTATCCCCATTCGTTTGCCACGGTATTACCCATCATAGGTATATATACTTGTACCTGTTGCCGTAAAAGCAGAAAGTGTAGCCAACATCGTTGTTGACATAGCGGTAGCAACAAAGCCCGACAAAAGCCTTTTGACTTTCGTAATGAATTTGGTTTTCATCATATTTTCCTCCATTTCCGCAATCATAAAATTGCTGTTAATATGTTTTCTGAGAACAGTTATAACAGACCGTTCTCACGGAAATAATACATAATTCGAACTGAAAAGACAATGGATAATGGAAGAACGGGCATAAATTTGGCATAAGCGGAAGCGAGTGATTTCTCACTCGCTTGTGCTTAAACAATATTTTCGTTTACACTTACATATATATCAACTTCATCAATACCATTATTCTTTGTCAATTTATAAAAATAGGGAGTAAGAGGTATATGAGAGTTTCTGTTAATGTAGTGCTGCATTTCCTTTCTTGCTTCATTCAAATCGTTATAATCATATGAACATCTGCCCCTCAGTGCATTTGTCAGCCGTATCTTTGGCTTATACACATAATACTCATTGCTTTTGAATTGCTCATTAACAGGTATCATAATTTCCACATCGAGTATGGGTTCGTCTGAAACTGTTTGACTTTCAATCAAGGTGAAAATTGTACTCCCTGTTTTTTTCAATCCAAGCAAAGACAAGCTGTCATCAAGATGTGTCATAAGTGAATATAATTTGCGATAAGTTGTTCTTGTTTTGAATGAAAGCAAAGATTCAACCGAAAGATATTGTTTTTCTAAAATCTCCATCCTAAATCTAACCTTTCCTTAACCGAAAATAATCTGCCAGATGTAACGCCACATATATATCCCTCCTCATTTTCAGATTTCATTGAGGAGTATATAGAAAAACTGTTCAATCATCAATAGATAATTGAACAGCGGGCGAAAATCAGGCGTGAACGGGAGAAAAAATTTATAAAAACCTCTTGACATCATATATAATCCTGTTTTCAGCAGGATTATATATGCTTGTTTTTTTCAGTCTGTTATGGTATAATAGTAAATGAAAGAGAGGGTGCGCCAGTTCGGTGCAGATAAAATAGTTCGGTGAAAGTCCGGACCCGGTAAAGCCCAGCAAGCAGCCGGTACACAGCCTTGGAGCCGAAGCCGCGAGGTGAGGTTTAAGCGTAGGCAGTGGAGCACGAGAGCCGCAATGCGAAAGCGTGAAGCAATACAGCCCCGTAAGTTATATAGAGCGGAAGCCGATACATTCCTCTTGGTCGCAGGCAGTAATACGGCAGTCGATATGCGAGAATGCTGTAGGTTCCGTCGGGGTCAGAGAGCGTGGCGAGCGTGCAAAGAAGTATCTGCATACCTGGGAGGTCTGATAAGCTCCTGAAATAAGGTAAGGGAGATTTAAGTCTTGCAAACGGAGAGAACCCGAAGGCTTGTCAGAAGTCGGACCGACCCATAGTAGTAATGAAACCTGTGAAAGTGGGCGGAGCAAAGGGGTCAGCAAAC
>JBJESA010000104.1:0-3211 GCA_051882535.1 Oscillospiraceae bacterium | reverse complement strand
ATTTATGGCTCTTTAAATTCCCTCAAAAATATCTGCGATAAAATTAAGGAAAAGGCACCGACCTTTATTATGTACGGATATCCCGTAGTTCAGATGTGCGTAATGCTTGCGTCTGTGGCATTCATTACCACTTCGAGCTACCACCCGTTCTTGTACTTCAATTTCTAAGGAGGGAAAGCTGTGAAATTTAAAATGACACCGGATAAGCTGATGATAGCGTTGTTTTCCGCGGTACTGCTCACCCTCCCGATAGCGACAATAGCTCTTCCGAAGCAGACCAGAAGTGAGAACGAAAACAGCACCCTCGCCAAGTTCCCCACTCTCATCGACCAGACCAAGTGGGATAAGGCTGACAGCCCCAAGGATTACTGGAACTCGGTAAAGTGGAAGTACCTCAACGACCGCACAGGTCATGCCTTTAAGGACGACTTTGAAACCTACTTCTGCGACCACATTGTAGGACGAGAAACTTGGGTCAAGACCTGCAACCAACTCCAGACTATGGCAGGCAAGAAGGAAATCAACGATGTTTACACCGTGGACGGAGCAATGCTTCAGACATTCAAGACTTATGACAAGGAGGATGTGGCGAAAGCTGTCGAGGCAATAAACCTCTTTGCGGAACGTCACCCCGATATGCCGGTAAGCATGATGATAGCACCGACTTCCCAGGAGTTTCTCAGCAGTAAGATTCCGTCTTATGCGGGACTGCTCAGCGAAAAGGCATTTATCGACAATGTGTACGAGCAGACCGAGAACATTTCTACTATCGATTGCTTAAGTCATCTTTCCGGTCATTCGGACGAGTATATCTACTATCGTACGGACCACCACTGGACAAGTCTTGGTGCGTACTATGCTTATACTTCGGCTGCAAAGACGCTTGGCTACACACCGTATGGGGCAAGTGCTTTCAATATTGAAACCGCAAGCAGCGATTTCAGGGGAACTCTCTATTCGAGAACACTCGATGACAAGATAGTTCCCGACTTGGTGGAGTACTACCACCTCAGGGAGAACGCTCCGAAAATCCACCTCACAACAACCGACAGCGACGGCAAGCCTCTCGAGAACGACAGCCTCTACTTCCGTGAGTATCTCGAGGTAAAAGATAAATATTCGTCTTTCACCGGTAGCAATGCACCTATAGTCAATATCGAAACCGATGTTGACAACGGCAAGAGTCTGCTGCTGATTAAAGACAGTTATGCTCACTCGCTGGTTCCGTTCCTTGCAAATCACTATAGCAAGATTACCATGGTGGATATGCGTTATATCAATGTGGATTTGAATATGTTCGTGGATTTGGACAGCTACACCCAGACGATGTTCATGTACAATGCAATCACGTTCGCACAGGACGCACAGCATATCAACAAAGTTCGTTTGACCAAATGAGAGAAATTCTTCTGACGGTAGACGAGGAGAATGACGGTGCACTTGCACGGCACTTCCTCAAGCGGAATGGTTTTTCCGTTAGGGTGATTAATGGCTTGAAGCAGACTTGCGGGCTTACCCGCGGCGGGGAGATTCTCCGCACGGTAGACCGCGTACACACGGGAGATGTCGTGCGTGTGGTGATTGAGGAGCGAAGCAGCATTACAGGCGAGTTCGCGATTACCCCCAATCCCGCACTTTACGCGGAGATAGTCTACGAGGACAGCGATGTTGTCGTATTCAACAAGCCGCCGAATATGCCGGTTCACCCATCACTGAGCCACGCGGAGGATACGCTCGGAAATCTGTATGCCGCACGTTACCCGGGCAGTGCGTTTCACGCTCTGTATCGGCTCGACAAGAACACCTCGGGGCTGTGCGTATGTGCGAAGAACCGCTACTGTGCGTATGCTCTTGCGGAGAAAATCCGAAAGACTTACTATGCGGTGATAGACGGTATTCTCACCGACGAGGGGACTATCGACGCACCAATCGGAAGAGCAGGGGACAGCATTATCATGCGTGAGGTGCGTCCTGATGGACAGCGTGCTGTTACCCATTATAAGCCGATTGCGGCTGCAAACGGCAGGACGCTGCTGGAGATTTCGCTGGAAACGGGGCGAACCCACCAAATCCGCGTCCACTTCTCGCACATTGGCTACCCGCTCTGCGGGGACGATATGTACGGCGGCGACTGCTCGGAGATTGCTCGTCAGGCTCTCCACTGCGGACGAGTTGAGTTCACAAACCCGCTTTCGGGGGAACAAATATCGCTCTCGGCTGATTTGCCGGACGATATAAAGGTGCTTTTATTCCCCAAAAGTTAGGTGTGAGTGCATAAGTATCCGTCAAATTATCCACAATGTACAAAAAAATCTGTGAAATTTTAAGAAATTTCATAAAATATCTTGATTATTTGAGAAAAATATAGTATAATGATATAGAGTTATTATGCAATAAAATGGAAAAGGGCTGATGCGTTTGATTTTTGGAGGTAAGGTAATAAGAGTTGAGGTTCTTGATACCAAGGGAACGCTTATACTCTCGGCTGATAAGCACTTTGTCGTCCCCGCGAATATAAATTCGGACGAGGACAGCATAGTAATTATCAAAGGACGGAATTTACCACGGCTTGAGTTCGAATCGATAGTTTCTCTTATTCTGACCACCAAGAGTAACGATAGAATAAAACTTATGGGGTCGATAACATTATCGATGGATAAGCAGCTGAACATCAAGGTAGTGCGTTCAAATACCACAAAGGTCCTTGAGGAGAGGCGACGTTATTATAAGCTTAAGGTGAATGTTGTCGGAAGGTCGCTTTTCTATATCCGTGACGAACGTACAGTTCGATACGATGAACCGCATCGCATAGATATCCTCGATATAAACGTTGGCGGTCTGTTTATGACTTCCGCAGACGAATACATTAAAGATGATATGGTGTGCGTTGAGGTGGATTTGTTTGACGATTATCCGCTGAATGCGGCAGTTCGTATCCTAAGAGTGCAGCGTGATGGCGAGGGGAATATCGTGGGCTACGGCTGCGAGTTCCAGGGGCTTACTGCGGCACAGGAGGACTACATAGGAAGGTTCATTTACAAAGTCCAGTCCGAAGAACGTATGAAACGAGCTGCACAGGAAAACGGAACGTTTTAAGCGTGGCTTTATGGCATAAGAAAATTTCAAATTAGGGGGAGAAACGATGAAAAAATCGACTCTGAAATTCGGTTTGATAGGTATTTTGCTTATCTTTGTCATTGTACCGACCTTG
>JBJESA010000103.1:0-13781 GCA_051882535.1 Oscillospiraceae bacterium | reverse complement strand
AAAATCCCCCCAAAAACTGCTGTTAAGACTAAAAAGAAAACACCGCTGTTTTTGAATAACGCACCCTCCGGTGGAACAATTAAATCGTTCATTACCATGATTGCTTTGTTCAACATTGTTTCAATCAGACCAAAAACAAATGCCGCCGCAGCACATACATAGAATAATTTTCCCTTAAAAAGCCGCGAGAAATTCGCGTTTAACAGTTTACTCATTTTTTTCCACCTCCCAAAAGCGAGATATAAAAGCTCTCAAGGCTCTCGTCCTGTTCTTTCGCCGATAGCAGTTCGCAGCCCAGTTCGGACAATGCCATTGTCAGTTTCGTGAGATTGGGTTTCCCGAAAACATCGGCGGTTTCGCTGTCGATTATCTTGTACTCGAAATCCATTTTGTCAAGCACGGTCGCTAATTTTTCCGTATCGGTGACGGTAAGGCGAACACACTTTCGGCAGGCTTGTTCAAGTTCCTCGGCACTCATTTCGCGGACTATTGTGCCGCGGTCGATAAAGCCGTAATGCGTGGCGAGCTTCGAAAGTTCGTCCAGAATGTGACTGGAAATAAGCACGGTTATCTGCCGTTCGCGGTTGAGTTTGAGAATAAGCTCGCGTATCTCGACAATTCCCTGCGGGTCAAGCCCGTTTATCGGCTCATCCAGCACAAGGAAGTCGGGATTTCCGCACAAGGCAACCGCAATTCCCAGACGCTGCCGCATACCAAGCGAGAAGTTTCCCGCTTTCTTTTTGCCCGTATCGGACAAGCCGACAAGCTCTAAAATCTCGTCAATTCCGTCAAACGAGGGCAAGCCCAACATGCGGAATTGCTGCTCCAGATTAGCCCTCGCAGACAGCCCCGTGTAAATCGCGGGAGATTCCACAACCGCACCCATTCGCCTGCGGGATTTTGTTATCGCGGAGCTTTCGCTGTCGATTCCGTACAGCGAATAAGAGCCTTTTGTAGGCTCTTGCAGACCGCAGATAACGCGGATAAGCGTGGTTTTTCCCGAGCCGTTTCTCCCCACAAAGCCGTAAATCGAGCCTTTGGGGACGTTCATTGTAACACCGTTTAATGCTTTGAAGCTTCGGTATTCCTTTTTCAGTTCGTTCGTTTTCAGAACATATTCCATCGAAAACACTTCCTTTCTGAAAACATAATACCACACCACGGTCAAGAAAGCGGCAAAGAAAAGGTCAAGATTTCGTCAAGATTTCATCTTGAAACCGATTCCGTAAACCGCTTCGATATAATCCCTGCCGCTCACCGCCTGCAGCTTGTGGCGGATATTGCTGATGTGCTGTTTGAGAGAACGCTCGGTGCAGTCGGGAGTGTCGAGGCTGATTTTATCGAGAATCGAGCTTCGGCTGACAGGGTTTTTAGGGCTTTGCATAAGCAGTTTCAGGATAGCACATTCCGTTCGGGTGAGCCGTATTTCGGTATCGGAAATCTTAGCTGTGAGGGTGTCCACGTAGAGCGTTATATCATCGTAAACAAGCACGTTTCCCGAGGTGACGGATTCGCTTTTGCGAAGCTGGACGGCGACTCTTGCAAGCAGCTCCGACAGCTCGAACGGCTTGGTTACATAGTCCGCAGCCCCGCCGAGCAGAAGTCCCACCTTATCGGAGGTATCAGCCTTTGCACTTACCACGATAACGGGGATATCCTTAATCTGCGGGAGAAGCTCCTCGCCCGACAGTCCCGGCAGCATAAGGTCAAGCAGTATCAAATCGGGCTTTGTTTTGGAAAGCACAAGCTGTGCCTCCGTCCCCGAATAGGCTCTTGTGACAGCATATCCCTCTTTGACAAGTGCTTCTTCAAGGAGATTTCCAATGTGCATATCGTCATCTGTTACAAGTATTGTTTTCATGTTGATTATCCTCTCCAAAAAGTTTGCCGTAAGGTGAATTTATTCTATTATAGCACACAAGCACTTTTATTGCAACTGTGATTTTTTCGAGTAGTAAAATCCCCGAATCCTCCAAAATCCGACAGCACAAAAGCCCCGAACCCATTTCGACAGGGTTCGGGGCTTCGGTTTTTAGAGCGATAATCTCTTTTTGCAGGCTATTTAAGATTTTTCTTTTTTACAACCAACAATACCGTCAGAGTTGACAAAGACAAAAGCATAAGAGCAAACCAAAGCGGCGTATTGCTGATGTAACCTGTTTTCGGCGGTTTGTTTCTGTCGTTTGCATCATCAAGGGCGTTCGGATCGTCCGGTTCGTGTGACCCCTCTTGACCGATTGGATTGGTTGATTCGTTCGGGTGGCTTGTGTCGTCCGAAGTGCTCGATTCCTCAGGAATACTTGATTCCTCAGATGTGCTTGATTCCTCAGGTGTACTGGATTCTTCCGGAGTGCTTGATTCCTCCGGAGTGCTTGATTCTTCAGGAGTGCTTGATTCCTCAGGTGTACTTGATTCTTCAGGAGTGCTTGGAGTATCCGGTTCCTGTGGTTCGCTTGGCTCACTCGGGTAGCTTGGACGGCTTGGATAGCTCGGGTAGCTTGGTCTACTCGGATTGCTTGGGGAAGAAGCGGTTCTCTTAAAACGGGCGTAGTAAGTAGCGTTTCCTGTGGTGGTATAGCTGAGGTTTTTTCCGCCGTTGCTTAACATACTATCAGCAACTTTATTTCCGCTTTCGTCATACCAGCCCACAAAATCATATCCTGTGCCTGTCGTGGCGGTAGAGCTTGCCGTTTCTCCGACAACGTCTGTAAATCCATAACAGTCAAGCGTTCCAACCGCATCATCTGTGGTTTCGCTCCAGCTGTTACCGCTTCCCACTTGACGTTTAAAGGTCTGGGTAACAATTTTCTCAAATCCGGCGAAGTATTCGGCATTACCTGTGGTGGCGTAACTCAGGGTTTTTCCATCGTTACTCAACATATCATCGGCAACTTCATTTCCGTGAACATCATACCAGCCCAGAAATTTATATCCCGTCCCCGCCGTGGCGGTAGAGCTTGCCGTTTCTCCTACTCCGGCGTAATGTGTATAATCGGTAAGGGTTGCAATATCATCATCTGTGGTGGTTTCCCAATCTGCCCCATTCTTTACCTTACGTGTAAAGGTCTGTGTTACATAAATTCTCGAAAATCTTGCGATGTATGTGGCATTCTCCGTGATGGGATAGCTTAAGGTTCTGCTGTTTGCACCTCTTATTTGATTTTCACTTGTATCATACCAACCCTCAAATTTATAGCCTGTCCCCGCCGTGGCGGTACAACTTGCCGTTGCTCCAAAAACATCGTTGATTTCATAACAGTTAAGTTTTCCAACCGCGTTATTTGTGGTATTATTCCAGCTATTACCGCTCCCCACCTGACGTATAAATGTCTGCTTAAAAGTTCTTTCAAAGTGGGCGTAGTATGTGGCATCTCCTGTCGTTGTGTAGCTGATGGTTTTGCCTCCATCGGTCAGCATTGAATCCGGAACTCTGTTTCCGTGAACATCATACCAGCCCACACATTTATAGCCGTCTGCACCTGTTGCGGTGGCACTGATGGGCTTTCCAACCACATCGGAATAAGTATAGCGGTCGAGGGTTCCTATGCTGTCATCTGTAGTATCTACCCAAACTCCTGCACTTTCTATCCGGCGGATATAGGTCTGGGTTACTTTACTTGAAAATCTTGCATAGTATGTGCCTACGTTTTCTTTGGTTTCCGTATACTTGTACGTGTTTTTCATAGTAAGCAGTTTTCCGGTTTCATCATACCAGCCCTCGAATACATAGCCTGTATTTGCGGTTGCTTCGGCACTTATGATTTCATCGGTTTCGGCGTAATAGGATTTTCCGCCGTTTGTGTTATATGCAGCATTATAATTGGAATCTGAGGTATTTGTTACACTTGTAATCTCAACAGTCCCGCCCACATCTGAATTATCATACGTATTACCATTTTTTAATTGAGGAACAAACGCCTGACGCCAACGCCACTGTGCCACCATAGTAAGACCTTTGTGGAGATTGGCATAATCTGCCGTGCCGCTTGCTTCCCATTTCGCAGATGAAGAATCACCATTGTTCTGAACAGGAGATACGTCCCCGTTCCAGATTTTAAAATATTGTTCCTTTTTATCCGTACCTCCTACCGTATAATCACAAGCAATGGTATGCTCTGCCGGAAGAAGTAATTCTCCCAGCTTATCCGCATTAATCTGAGGCGTGCTCGCCGTTATATTACCAGCGTCGACTGTATCACCGGTCAGCAGCCACCCCATAAATTTCCAGCCGTCATCACCGACTGCCGCTTGGGATACATACGGAGAGATAAATGTATAAGTGCTACCATCCCAATAAGGTTTATAGCTGTATACATTGGGTGCTTCCGTCGTATTATAAATTCTTGGGGAAACAACATATGCATTTCCGCCATTCGGGTCATAGGTAATCGTAGGGCTTTTGATAAATACAAAGTGCAAGTCCGTTGCCGAAGTAATATCATTGAGATAATATGTATGAATAGTATCATCGTCAGAATTCCGGGATTTTAACCATTTGCCCCTCTTTTGCTCATCTGTCAGATTTACGTCATCGTCTATTTCGTTTCCTCCGGCAATTTGCAAAAATACGGTTTCCAATTGTCCGTCTGATTTCTGTTTTGTATAGTATAATCCGACAAACTCACAGCCTGCATCTTCATCTTCTTTCTTTACAACAGCCTGAATTTTAAGCGGTTCTCCGTCCACTGCATAGGTAATCAGATTTTTATCCACAGTGACTTTGTGACCTGTACCAAAACTTCCGCCGCCTGACGTAGTACCATCGCTTTCGCTGACCACGCCGCTTCCGTGAAGGGTTGTGCTTCCCGACAACGGGTGATAGATTTTAAAATTAATGTTATCAAGGAAGTTGCCATACGTCTTTTGTTTATCAGCAGATACAGGCGAATCGACACATCCAACGGACACGAACCCAAACAAAGTTTCCGTCTGTTCTGCCGGTACGGTATAGAGATAGTATTTGCTCAAATCCACCGACCCGCCGCCGGAACCCGAGCCTGATGAACCACCGGCAGACCCTTCTTTATTGGAGCCGTATTTTCCCCATGGATTAGTATCCTCGCCGTTTCCTGCCTTGCTGTCCGCGATAACCCAGATATGCCACTCCTCGGTATAAATCGAGCTTGCAGTCAGACTAAAGGCGTTATTTCCCGAATTGTTCTGAAATTTGCCGTTTTCGTCAAATTTTTTACTGTAAACGACAATCTCATCTTGTATGCCCGAAGAGGTTTTTATTGAAGTTTTTCCTTGGTCAATCAGCCAGTCCACCATCTGCATCAGCTGATCACGTCCGGCACTATCCGGTTTCTACGGATCATACTGCTGTTTGGGACCGATAACCAAGGCCATAGTGTCCGTACCGTTGCGGGCACCATGATCCAGTCCCCACTGGTAGATACTGTAGGGTTCTGTATTGACATTCTGATATAATGTACTCTCCTCGTCTGCATTCAATTCTGCGGCGATTGTTCCGGCTGTAGGTGTCAATGTTACACCTGTAATATATGTGCCTGTATTCCCCTTAAATAATTCAATTTTTCCATTAATCGCAGTTGTTTTCCAGCCGGGAACCAAATCTTGACTCAGTGTATTATAAACTCTAGCCCACCCCTGTGACGATTCCCCTTCTTGAAAGCTGCCGTTTTGCAGCTTTTTGTTATCGACATTTGCCGCAGTTGCCACAGATGAAGTGACATTCAAGCCGGAAAATGCAAGCACTGCCGCCATGACAACCGCCAAGCCCCTTGCAAACTTCTCTCTGACTTTCTGCCGACTGCAGCTGTTGAATCGCTCTCTTATTGATTTTTTGTTCTTCACAACGCTCGCCTCTTTTTCTCATCATATTACGTGTGATATGTTTTATCTATGATAACGGATTATTCGGAATGACACTCGCGGGTTATACCCAATTTCTTGTAATGCTCCGCTTTTGCTTTGTACATTCTGTCGTCCGCGATTTTTGCCATCTCGGCTACCGTATAATCGGGGTACTCCTTCTTCGTAACATAACCACAGGAAACGGAAAGGCTCTTGACGATTGTTCCCGACCAACTGTTGATAGCTTCCTCAAAGGTTTCCTTAATGCCGTCAAGTCGGTTGCTGTCAGCGGACAGGATAATAGCGAACTCGTCTCCGCCGGTTCTGTAAACCTTTCCCCATCTGCCAAAGCAGCGTTTCATACACCTTGCCGCACCAGAAAGCAGCTCATCGCCCGCGGAATGTCCCATGGTATCGTTCACGACTTTCAAGCCGTTGACATCTACCGATACAAACACGAAGTCCTCATCGCTGGGTGCTTCGGGATAATTGTGCAGGTCGTTTTCGTAGGCTCTGCGGTTGAAGCAGTGGGTGAGCTTATCCGTGGTGGATTCGAGAATAAGGCGTTCTTCCCCGCGTTTCTCCTCGTCGATAATCTGCGTGGTGCAGATTACTTTTTCTACCTCACCGCTCTCGTCAGTGCCGATTGCAATAAGCGACATTCTTATCCACCCGACATTCTTGCCAAGCAGGTCGGTAAAGATGACTTTTTTGCCATGCATACGCTGTGCCATCGTGGTGATGTCCGTAAACTCCAGACCCGGCTCCAGATACTCATCGGTCATGGTGGCTTTCATTATAGCCTCAATCTGTGTAGTGCCGTCCATATTGCGGTACTTGTCGCCCGCTTCTTTCACCTGATTACGTGCGGAATACTCCTTAATCGTATTTGCTTTCAAGTCGATGATGTGCATACTGTAATAAATCTCAGCCATCGAAGTAAGTATCATCAGCTGCTCTATCTGCTCTTTTCTGATAATCAGCAACCGCTTGAGAAGTATCAGCAATGCTGCTGCGGCAATAATAAGACAGACCGCCACCATCAGCATTGAAAGGAATGTATCCTTTCTCGTAAGGGGACTGTCTTGAACAATGCAAATCGTATATTGGTCGTCCGTAAGCAGAGAGCAGCCGCTGCTGCGTCCGTTCACAGAAGAAATGAAATGATTGATACCGTCCTTTTTCGCTTTGGGATTTTTTATTCCGATTTCGCCTAACGTCCTGCCGTTCACATCATCGGTCGAGCCTAAAATTTCCCCTGTTGACGAGTCGGCAACATATATCTTTATATCCTCGTACACGGGTATGCCGTCTATCACGTTGGAAATCTGATTGTTTTTCAGTTCGTTGAGCAATCGCAGCGGTTCAATTCCGACTTGAATCATCTTTTCGCCGTGGCTGTCCCAGACTATCGCATACATCATACTTTTGCCTTCTGCGGTGTTGGGGGTGACGTCCTGACACATTGACAGGGTTTTGTCCTCCAGCATCGGCTTGAAAAATCCGACTTGCTCACCCGAATCAAATGTCAGTCCGTAATATCCGGGAATAGTTCCGGCATACATAGTGCCTGTTTCGTCAAAGATGTGAATTTCGTCAATACTCATCAGCTCCGCAATTTTATTGAGTTCATATATACTATCCTCCGCACCGGGGCTGTGCTCCAGAATATACGAAACGGTCTTTGCACGGATTATGTAGTCATCTTTGAGTGAAGCAAGTAAGGTTTCCTCGGCAGAACGGTTCTTTTCAAGAACGCTGCTCACCTGATTTATCATAACCTCGCCCGTCTTCTTGGCACTGTTCTGATTATTGTAAATCAGAACGAAATAGGTGAAAACCATCAGCAGAATCACGGCTATTGAAACCATTATCACTGCTCTTCCAAATTTGATTCCCTTTGTCTTGTTCTTCATATCAATACCTCTGCATCGAAAGATTACCGAAAGCAGGGAGAAAATTCATCAGTATCGCTTGGGTAATCGAAATAATTCTATGTCTTTTAAACTCGATAAAGCTCTTACGTTTCGTTTATTTTAAGCCAATACCACACTATGATTATACCACGCAATGTGTGACAAAACCGTGACAAAGTCGGAGCGTTTGGGATTATATCGCGAATTTTCTGGTATTATAACAAAAAATGCGGTTAAAAAACCGCGGCAACTTGTCGAAAAAGTCGTTATTTCTGCTAGAAGCACCCCCACCCCCTGCCCCCTCCCCCGAAGGGGGAGGGGGTTATTTGTATACATATGCAGAGGGGTGCTAACGCCTAAACGACGGACTTTGTCCGTCGTTTGATGACTTCTTATTAGTATCGCCATAGGCGATACTAATAAGAAGTCACCCCCTATGCACTCCCCGTTCCGGGGGCAAGCCCCCAGTCCCCCAAAGGTTTTTAACAGACTGACGCGGCTGAAAACCGCAAGATTTCTATGAATGTGCCGATTAAAGCAAGATATGCCGAATTCAGCCGTGCAAGTACACTTGTACGAGCACGGCTGATTTGGTTTAATCGGTATTTTCCTGATGTTTTTCTCCCCAGAGCAGAGCACAGGTTTCCTCCGCCCAACTGTATTGCTTCATATATTCACCGCTGAACGGCGGCTTACCGCACTCCAGAAAGCTGAAGTAATCGCAGTCCACCAACTCTTTGTTGAGAGCATAGCTGTGTACGCTCGAACGCAGGAGAACATCGCCCGCCCCCACGCTTTCAAGCGTTTTACGCAAATCGCTGAAGCCTTGCCGCAAGTAGTTCATATTCTTTATATCATCGGAATCATTCTGCCAAATCAGGGCACAGATTTGTTTGGAGGTAACGCCCGCTCCGCAGCGGTCGGTCAGCACCGCCAGCACTTCCTTGGCTATGGAACGTCTGAAAGTGAGCGGTTTTCCACCCGCAAACACCTCAAAGCTGCCGAAGCAGCGAATGGTCAGCAGTTTCCCGACATTTCTCTCCCCCTTGATATGGTCGATTTCCCTTTGAACGGCGTCGGGAGTGATGGGCTTCATCAGGTAACCCGAAACGTGTATCCGAAAAGCGTCTACGGCATATTCGGAGTGACCTGTACAGAAAACAATCTTAATATCGGGCTGAATTTTCAGAAGTTGTTCCGCCAACGCCAGACCACCCATTCCACGCATACTGATATCCAGAAAGGCAATGTCTGCCGTATGTTCTCTTGCCCAATCAAGCGTGGCGGAGCAGCCGGTAAATTCCACAACCGAATCGATATCGGGCGAGGCTTTTACCGCCGCGGACAGGGCGTTCAGCATAAGTTTTTCATCATCAACGGTCAATGCAGTCATTGCTTCTCCTCCTTTGGTATTGTGACGGTGGCGGTTGTGCCGACGCCGGGCGTACTCTCTACAACAAGCGTACCTCCGCAGATAGCACTGAGCCGTCCGCGGATATTTTTAAGCCCGATATGCGTCTTATCATCGGGTATGACAGCAGTATCAAAACCAACGCCGTCATCCTTGACGCAAACGCAATAATCCGTTTCTGTTTCAAAGGCTGTGATTGTTACCGTGCCGCCGCTTTCCAAACCCATCAGCCCGTGCTTGATAGCGTTCTCCACCAAAGGCTGAATCGTCAGGGCGGGCAGGAAAAAGTCGTCGCAGTGGACATCGAAATTCACCGTAATATCGGGGAAACGCACCTTCTCAATGTTGACGTAGCATCTGACGTGCTCAAGCTCGGTGGTTAATCTGATAGGCTTGTTGTTATCCAGCTTGCTGAAATTACCGCGTAGGTAAAGGGAGAAATTCTGAGTAAGTTCGGCTGCTTGTTCGGGCTGTTCCAAGCAAAGCTGGTGGATAGAGCCAAGCGTATTGTAGATGAAATGCGGCTGAATCTGGCTTATCATTGTGGAGATGTGCTGTTCGGTCAGACGGCGTTCTTTTTCTGCAAGCTCGACCTCCGCCGCTGCCAGCCGCTTGGTAACATCTCCATGGAACAGAATAAACATAATGATAAGCGAAAGCGTTGTCATAAGACTGAGCGGAGTAGCTCCGAATATCAGCTCCAGCGGAACCGACGCCAGCAACAGAACGCTGAACGACAGCAAAGCCAGCGTACCGCGAAATGTCAGTGCCTTGCGATAATATATAACCATACCTACGCAAATGAGCATAGAAACAAAGTCCAGCAGCTGCACCACCCAATAGCACTTGCCGTCAATGTAATAGCCCTCTGCATCGAAGTCAAAAAACATACCGTTAAACAGGGATACAACAACGAATACGAAATAAACCACGCAGATTGCGGCATTGATATGTGCCGGAATCCATTTTACACGCGGACAGCTTTCACGAATAAACGCCAGCAGACAATAGCTGTAAAATACAATCAGCAATGAACCGCCGCCGAACGCTAAGAAAGCTGACAGCTTCAGCAGTGCGAGATTTTTGATGTCGCCCTCAAAGAACCATAATCCCGTTTCCCCCAGCAATGCAACAATGTTGTCCGCCAGCAAAGCGATAAACAGTTTCATATACAATCGGTTCGGGGAAAGGTCGGTTGCCGCTCCCCCAAGAAGCGTCAGCGTAACCAGCACCGCGTACAGATATAGTCCGATGTTCAGAAGTGAAATCGGATCGTTAATCGGCATAGTATCACCTGCAATCCTCATTTGTGACAGTTTTCTTTCATTATAAACTATCAGCGGTGTAAAGTCAAGAGGGGAATACCAATACGATGATGAATTCCGAAAAGTTCTCGCCGACATAAAACAGCGGGTATTCGGGACAAAGGGAAATTACGGAAAAACTATTGTAAAATCGGCTGATTTATGCTATAATGTACCAAGGACAAGAGAGATTCGGGCTTCGATATTACGTTGGGAATCCACATATACATTTCGCGGCTTTCTCATTGCCCGATTTCTTATTTTCAAAACTAAATAAAAACCGAAAGACGAGATAAAATTATGAAAGTGTTAAAATCAAAGGCGTTCATGGCATTCTGTTTTGGATTTATGCTCTACATATTGACAGCACTGCCCGAGCTTATCACCTATAAGGGGATTCTCCTTTTTGGTTCGGATTACAGAAATCAGTCACTGCCGTTTACATATCATATTCGCGACTGCATACTGTCGGGAAACGTTATCTGGGATCATTCTTCGGGACTTGGCTCGCAGTTTTTGAGTTCCTATGCGTTCTATAATCTGTTCAGCCCGTTTACGCTGCTTTATCTGATTATCCCGCGTGACGCTGTTGTGTATGCAATGCCGTATATAACCGCACTGAAGTACGGCTTGGGAACGATGCTGGCATACTTCTATGCAGCACGTTTTCTGAAAAACAAAAACTACGCGGTCCTTGCGGGACTGCTGTACAGATTCTCCACGGCAAGTGCGTACAATCTGATTTTCCACTTCGAAGATGTATTCACTTTCTTCCCGCTGCTGCTGATTGCTTTGGAAGAACTCTGCACCAAAAACCGCAAGGGCGTTTTTGCGGTAACGGCGGGATTCCTTGCTCTGCTGAACTGCTATTTCTTTGTGGGAGAAACGGTGTTCGCCGTGATTTACTTCTTTATCCGCGGAGCGTGTGACAAGCAGTTCGGGCTTTCGGTAAAAAAATCACTGCAAGTGCTTTTCGAGGGCATAATCGGCGTGATGTGCGTTATGGTATTCCTGCTCCCCGTAGGCATCACCCTCATTGGCGGCAGCCGAGCCACCAATCTCCTGCAGCCGTCGGATTGGCTTGCGTACGACAGCATTTACACCTACCTCAAAATTATACAGAGTGCGTTTATGATACCCGACCCTTTCGGATACTACACGATGTTCCCCACTTATGGCGAACACTACCCTTTCGGTACCATAATGAGTTCCGTTGCCGCATACCTGCCGCTGTTCTCACTGACGGGTGTTATTTCTTACATCGTGAAAAAGCGGAAATCGTGGGAAAGTATTCTCCTATCAATATGTGCGGTAATGGCTCTGGTGCCCGTGCTTAATCAATTGTTCTCCGCACTCAACAATATCTACTATGCAAGATGGTTCTTTATGCCGCTGCTTATTGCCGCAGTCGTTTCTATGAAGGCATTGGAGGAGGAAATCAGCTTCAAACCCGGACTTATCACCTGCGGTGCTGTGTTTGCCGGACTGGTAATATATCAGTTGGTTGTTGATACAATGGTGCTGGTTCTCGAAAATATTGACAGGGGCTATTATAACGGTGCTTTGAATATAGTACATCTGGTTATAACAGGTATCTGTCTGGCGATGGTAATCCTCATTGTAAGGCTGAAGCGTGACCGCGAATATTTCCCGAAGCTATTCATCTTATCGGCTGTGGGAATATATATGTGCTTCGGCATTATGTTCTTCTCGGCGGTATCGGATTTCTACGACAAGAATTACTACATCTCCAAATATGAACTGAAAACCGAAAAGCCGGAACAGCTCAACAGCGACGACCGTATCTGTATACCGATAGACTCACAGAACTTTAATCTTATCTGGCAGAATAACAGCACCTCATTCTTCAACAGCCTTGTAAATAAAGGGTATGTGGATTTTGTAGAGGCAAACGAAGTTTCGGGCGGATATTTCCCGTCAGCGTCGCTGAGAGTGACGGAGTACGTTTCGCTTACCGACTTCGTTTCAATGAGATATGCGGTATTCATCAACGAGGACATTTCTGTGCTGGATAATTACACAAAGGTTGCTCAATTCGGCAATTACGGCGTATACGAAAACACCGGCTACATACCGCTCGGCAGAGCCTACGACAAGATGATTTCCTACGAGGATTTTATGGAACTCGAACTGCTTGACAAGCACCGTTCGAATATGAAGTATGTGGTGGCAAAGGATACGTCGCTGTTTGAAGGCGTTCTCCAAAAAGAAACTCCCGCAAGCCAAATGACCACCGAGGAATACAAGCAGCACGTGGAAAACCGCCGTGCCGAAAGCTCCTACTACGAGGAACAGACCAAAGACGGGCTTATCTCGAATATCAAGCTCCCCGAAAAGCGGGTGGTTCTGTACACCATATCGAACGACGGCGGCTGGACTGCGTATATCGACGGCGAAGAGGCGGAAGTTTACGATGTGAACAACGGTCTTATCGGTGTAATCGTCCCCGAGGGCGACCACGAAGTCGTTCTAAGGTACAGGGTTCAGGGATTTGCTGCGGGCTGCGTCATCTCGGCTGCCGCTGTCGCCGTGCTTGTCGGATATATCCTTATCAGCCGAAGAAAATCCGCAAAAGCGGGCGTTGTATCGGGTTGACTGCTAAAACCTTATAAAATGAAAGACGAGATAATACTATGAAAGTGCTAAAATCAAAGGCATTTCTTGCGTTCTGCTTTGGATTCCTGCTTTACATACTAACCATACTTCCCGACTTGATTTCGCAGAAAGGAATACTGCTTATTAGTGCGGACTTCAGACATCAATCGCTGCCTTTCACATACCACATTCGGGACTGTATTCTTTCGGGAAACGTTGTCTGGGACCATTCCTCGGGACTTGGCTCGCAGTTTTTAAGCTCGTATGCGTTCTATAATCTGTTCAGCCCGTTTACGCTGTTGTATCTCATTATCCCACGCAATGCAATCGTGTATGTTATGCCGTACATTATTGCGGCAAAGTACGGTCTGGGAACTATGCTGGCGTATTTCTATGCGGCACGATTTCTGAAAAACAAAAACTATGCGGTTCTTGCGGGGGTGCTGTACAGATTTTCCACGGCAAGTGCGTACAATGTGATTTTTTACCAGAGCCAATAGAGCGCCAAGCTTCCTCACCTACATCTACTTGTTCACAGATCAATTTCTCACTATCAGGATGGTTCCATGCTTTCATAATCTTACCAACACGAATATCCAGTTTACCAAGACACTCTTCAGGTGTCAAAGGTGTGTTATTCTGTGAAGCTTGGGTTGCTTCTATTCATTATCATCCTAAAGTTCATGTACTTTGTTTCTTTGGTTTGAGTTGAAGAAG
>JBJESA010000102.1:0-3219 GCA_051882535.1 Oscillospiraceae bacterium | reverse complement strand
GCCGCTGTCCTCCAGACAATACCCGCGATTGGTTGCAGCGGTTATTTCAAAGCCCTCGTTTCTCAGTGCTTTGATAGCTTTCCAAACCGCACCGCGTGTGCAGTAGAGCCTTTTAGCGATTTCCTCGCCGGATATAAAGGAGCCGCGGTTTTCTTCCAGCAGCTCACGAAGTTGTTCTTTAATTGTCGACATTGTATACCTCGCAAGTTGTTTCTCGTAGACAATTATATCACGAAAAAAACAAAATGTCAACCCGTTCAGGCAAAAGAGTTGACAATTGATTTTTCCCGAAAAAACTCGAATAATAAACAAGCCGACTTGAATATAGATTTAGAAATCTTTTTTCGTGAGGTGTGTTATGCTGTTACTGCTAAAAATCGCATTGAGCAATCTGTTGTTTTTCGGACTGCATTTTGATGGGAAGAACAACTTCCCAAAACAGCTCTCTCCAGCCGAGGAAGCCGAGTGCATTCGTCTTGCTGCACAAGGAGAAAAAGCCGCTCGGGACAAGCTGATTGTCCATAATTTGCGGCTTGTGGCTTATATCGTAAAGAAAAACTATCCCGAAGCGAAAGACCCCGATGACCTCGTTTCCATCGGAACAATCGGGCTTATCCGTGCCGCTGAAACATTCGACTACAACAAAGGCAACCAGTTCAGCACTTATGCGTCCAAGTGTATTGATAAATCTATAACATCGCCGAGGAAAACGGGTTCTCCTCGGCGTAAAACGTTTATTTCAGCGGTTTAAGAAGATGTGTGCTTTCTCTCCGTCCCACTCCACACGATCGATTATCCTGTGCATAAAGTCCTGCTTTTCCGCAAAACTCATATTGTCATAGTTTTCACGAAAATCCGAAATGGATTTTATAATTTCCTCGATAAGCTGATTTCTCCTCAAATTCTTTTCACCGAAAGCTGCAAGCTCCTGCACTTCTTTCTCGTACATCTTGATTTCCTTGTCCAGCCGCTCGATTTCTTTAGTTGTGTATTGCAGCATTGTGCTGCTGTCCTGCGACATTGAGAGCGTCTTCATCAGATTTGCAATCCGTTCCTTATGCTCTCTGATCAGCCTTTGCAGTTCGGAAAGCTTCTCTTCGTTTAACGAACTGTCTATTTCCTGCGTTTTCAGCATCTCGTCAAGCTGACTTTTGAGAATACCGGTCGGCTCGTTTATCTTCAAAATCTCGTCGCAGACCAACTTGTCAAGCTCGTTACCATTGACGTTTTTCATACTGCACTTTGATTTCTTGGAGCTTTCTTTCAGCGTACACATATACATAAAGGTGCGTGTGCCGTCGGGAAGACTGCGACTGCTGCTGTTGACGTGCGGACGCATTATACTTCCGCATTCTGTGCAGCGGACAAGCCCCGTAAGCAAGCTCACCGTGTTTCTGCCGGGACGGTAAAAGGTCTTTGAGGCATTCTCACCAAGTATCTCCTGAACCTTCAGCCACTGCTCCGAGGTGACAACAGGCTTGTGCTTTCCTTTTGCAATGAACCAGCTTTCGGGCGGAGTACGCAGGTTTTCCTTTCCGTTCTGTGCCGTGCGGAAAAACGGCATAAGTCCCACGTTCTTGTCAGCTTCATCTTCGTCAAAGCAGACTGTTGAGCCGAGATTTTGAAAATACTCGAACGCGGCGTTATCGGCAGGGCAGTAGACGGGATTTCGTAGAATCATTCTGATTGCGTATACACCGAAATCGCAACCCTCGCGGGTTTTGTAGTCGTGCTGTATCAACCAGGAGCGCACTCTTGTTATGGACTGAAATTCAAGGTATTTCTTGAAAATCGTCCTGACCTTTTTGACCTCTTCGGAGTTTTGTTTCAGCTTGAACGCCGAGCGGTTTTTGCCTTCTTCATCGCGGATTTCGGTCTTTTCTGCCGAATACCCCAAAGGAGTAACACCGCCGAGCCAGCGACCTGTTCTTGCGAGAAAAACGATGTTGTCCTTGATACGCTCGGCGATGGTTTCACGCTCGAGCTGTGCGAAAACAGCGGCAATATTCATCATCGCTCTGCCCATCGGCGTTGACGTATCGAACTGCTCTTTTATGCAGATAAAGGCGGTGTGCATTGAGTTGAGCTTCTCAATGAGCTTGGCAAAATCGCCGACATTACGGCTTATTCTGTCAAGACGATACACAACGACATAATTAAACGGCTGCTTTTCGGCACTCTCCATCATTCTGCGAAACTGAGGTCGGTCGAGATTTTTCGCAGAAAAGCCCTCATCCTCGTAAACAGTGATATCGCTGTCCGCAGCGTCGGGAATGGAGGCGGAAATATAATCACGGCAAAGCGCAATCTGATTTTCGATACTCTCGCCCTTGCCCGTAAATCTTGATTTTCGGGAATATATTGCTATTCTCATTTGGCACTCCTTTCTGGGGTTCTTCTTTTATTATACATTCCCAAAACCTATTCGTCAAGATTTTTCGGAATGCCTACGAAAATATTTTCAAAGAAATCCTCTTGCACGGGTAAGCACAAGAGGATTTTTGTTATATAAGTTGTGAGCCAAATTCGTAAGAAGAATTTGGGTTGTTTGGAAGATTGCGGTAAATAAACATGCCTTGGTATCTTGAATACAAATCCTTTATGAATTTATCGAAAGAGTCAAATCTTGTGTCATCATCCTTACAATCACTCGGCAGCGAGTGCAGCACATCCCAAAATTCATCTTTAACTGTACAGTTGACTATTTTGCTATTATCTGCTTTTGCCCACTTCTCATCGAAATAAATTCCTAATTCTCCCATATTCCCTTTGATTTTATTTGAGATATAATCTATGTCGATTTTCGTAGCTTTTTGTGTTGAATAAGAAAATGAATACTTGTCTGTTAATAATTCCCTGAATTGTGTGTTGCTTATTGGACTAGTAGGTTTCTCTTTTCTTGCGTATTCTTTGTAGAGTTCGTATACAAGAGCCAAAGGCAAACGAATAAGATGTGGCTCACCTTTTTGATTGAGACATTCGACTCCATCAACTGTATAAGTTCCGTTCTTACATAGGAACTTATCGATGAATTCTTGTTCAATATTTCTGGTTTTATCTCTGTGTGATAGTGCGGCTTTATTTAAAAGATGCCAGCCATGAGCGAAAAACAATTGTGTCAGCCAAATAATATCATAAGGATTAAGCCAATCAAGGTTGAAATTGTTTCCACCATACTTAAATTTGAGATGGATATACTTGTTTCCCTTGTCCATCTCC
>JBJESA010000101.1:0-3232 GCA_051882535.1 Oscillospiraceae bacterium | reverse complement strand
TGTCTAAAGAAGAGGAAGAAGCCGCATTCAAACTGATGGAAACCGACTACGAAAAGGGGCGTGAGATGCTCATTGTCCATAATCTCCGTCTTGTTGTATACATAGCTAAAAAGTTCGAGAATACCGGCATCTGGCTAGAGGATTTGGTATCAATTGGCACGGTAGGTCTTATTAAAGCTGTGAACACTTTTTCCAAGGACAAAAACATCAAACTCGCCACCTATGCTTCGCGGTGCATTGAAAATGAAATTCTTATGTATCTTCGAAAATACTCGCAGTACCGCTATGACATTTCCATAGACGAACCACTGAATGTTGATTGGGACGGAAACGAGCTTCTGCTATCCGATGTACTTGGCACAGACAGCGACAGCGTAAACGCTCACCTTGAAGAAGAAGTTGAGCATCAGCTGCTCCATGAGGCGGTAAGTCACCTCGGCGAGCGGGAGCGTAAAATAATGGAGATGCGTTTCGGGCTTAACGGCTGCAAAGAGAAAACGCAAAAGGAAGTAGCCGATGAAATCGGTATATCTCAAAGCTACATTTCCCGCTTGGAGAAGCGAATAATCAAGCAGCTCCGCGAGGAATTGGAGAAAGTCACGAATTAAAAACTTGCCGCACAAAATATTGTGCGGCTCAGCTTGTCGAAAAAGTCGTTTTTTCTGCGAGGGACACCCCCACTCCCCCGTTCTGGGGGCAAGCCCCCAGACCCCCAAAAGGTTTTTCGACAGACTGCGCCCCACAAAATATTGTGCGGCTATTTTTATTATATTCTATTTTTTATCTTATTTAGTGCCCCTTTCTCCAATCGCGAAACCTGAGCCTGACTTATGCCAATCTCCTTTGCCACCTCAACCTGCGTTTTTCCTCGGAAAAATCGAAGATTGAGTATTCGTTTCTCTCGTTTACCCAACTGGGAGATGGCGTCCTTCAGAGAAATCTCATTCAGCCAGTTCATATCGTCGTTGTGGTCGCCTATCTGGTCAAGAACGTAGATTGTATCCCCACTCTCGGAGAAAACAGGCTCATACAGTGAAATAGGCTCGCTGATTGCTTCAAGGGCGATAACCACGTCCTGTCTTGGAACACCGATTGCAGCTGCGATATCCTCTATTTTCGGCTCACAGCCTTTCTCGGCGGTGAGCTTCTCCTTTGCCTGCATAGCCTTGTATGCCAAATCCCTCATTGAACGGCTTACACGTACCGGTGCATTATCCCGCAGATACCTCCGAAGTTCGCCCATTATCATAGGAACTGCGTATAGAAGGCGAGCTACTTTTAATACCTGAACTTAATGTCAACTTTATCCTTTGTCAACTCAATCCTGCTAATACAGGAGCGTATTGCTTGTTGCTTATCTTCCTGTGAAAGCGTAGGCCAAGCTTCTCTTAAATTACAAAGATTTTCCAGCTGCAGTCGTATATCTTTTACAACAGCAACGGTGTGCTCCTCTTTATCTAACAACTGAGACACTTCTTCGAGCTGAGCTTTATTTTCATTTATTGTTTCAAGTAATAAATCGTCACCATTTGTTGCATATAAATTATATAGACGTTTTATTTTTGAACTTAATGTATCGTATTTATCCTGTAAAGTCTGCAAAACATTTGAAGTATGTACTTGAGCATCATCAGAAATCTTAATAGCATCTGTGTATTTAAAAATACTGTCAAGCACCACTGCTTCAATTTCATCTGCATTATAACGATAGTTATCACAAGAAGGGTCTTTTATTAGGTGCGGTTTAGACTTTTGCTGTGAATAGCAATAGAGTTTCATACCACCTCCACCCCATCGTTGATATCGGAGCTTTGCCCCGCATACCCCACAGTATAGTACACCTGCTAAGAGATGATTTGTTGCTATAGTCCTCTGTACACTACGACGTTTATGCTCGTTTTGTGCTTTTTCCCACAATTCTTCGCTGACAAGTGGTTCATGCTTGCCTTGTATCAATTCACCATTGTAAAGAATCATCCCTTTATAAGTTGGACGTGCTAAGATTTTTATTATCTGACACTCTCCGCAAACGTCAAACATTTTTGAAATTCTAAATGGAGAGTATCCTTGGATATACAATTGATAGATTTTTTTGACATCCTCTGCATGTTCATTAGGAACTAGAATGTTCTTTTCAGGATCATAGTCATATCCGAATGGAACTCTGCCCCCTCCCATCCAAAATCCTGACTTTACTCTTTCATACATGCCCATTCTAGTTCTCTCACGAATGTTTTCACGTTCAAGCTGAGCAAAGACCGATAAAATACCTATCATTGCTTTTCCATAAGGTGTAGTTGTATCAAAGTTTTCATTTAAAGAGATAAAGTTACAATTATTCGGAATGAAAACATCCTCAAGTAGATACACCGTATCTCTTTGGGATCTTGATAAACGGTCTAATTTATAGACGATTACACTCTCAACTTGTCCTGACATTATGAGTGTCAGCATACGCTTCATCTCAGGACGATCAATATTACTTCCGGACCAACCACCATCAATAAAAAACTGATAGTTCGAAATATCCTTTAGTTTACAAAATTGCTCAAGCTTTTCTTTTTGTGCATCAACAGAATATCCTTCCTCGTACTGTGCGTCTGTAGATACTCTGATGTACAGAGCTGTGATTTTTGACATTGAACTCCTCCATAAGCAGAAATAGGCAAGGTAAAATAACCTTGCCTACAACTAGAAAATCACTAAATACGATTTTTAATTTTATCTAGTGCACCCTTTTCTAGCCGTGATACTTGTGCCTGACTGATGCCAATCTCCTTTGCTACCTCAACCTGCGTTTTTCCTCGAAAAAATCGCAGGTTAAGAATTCGCTTCTCTCTTTTCCCGAGTTGAGAAATCGCATCTTTTAGAGAAATTTCATTTAGCCAATTCATATCATCATTATGATCACCAATTTGATCGAGGACATAAATGGTGTCACCACTTTCAGAAAACACAGGTTCGTACAACGAGATAGGATCACTAATTGCTTCTAAAGCAATGACAACTTCCTGCCGAGGAGCTCCAACCTCTTTTGCAATATCTTCAATTTTAGGTTCGCAACCTTTTTCAGCAATAAGTTTTTCTTTTGCTTGCATAGCTTTGTATGCCAAATCCCTCATTGAACGACTAACTCGAATAGGAGATGTGTCTCTGAGATGTCTCCGTACTTCACCCGTGATCATAGGTACAGCATACGTACTGAATTTTACAGCTAGGGATACATCAAAGT
>JBJESA010000100.1:0-3256 GCA_051882535.1 Oscillospiraceae bacterium | reverse complement strand
AGCGGGCCAAGGATATTGAACACCGTTCTGAAGCCAAGCTCTCTGCGGATAGAGCCGACATACTTCATAGATGTATGGTACTTCTGTGCGAAGAAAAAGCACATTCCCACCTTATCCAGAAGCTCAACGCACTTTTCAGGGGACTGGTCGATATTCACGCCCAGAGCCTCCAGACAGTCTGCGGTGCCGCACTTGGAAGAAGCTGCACGATTTCCGTGCTTTGCCACCTTCACTCCGCCTGCCGCTGCCACAAGTGCCGAAGTCGTGGAGATATTGAAACTCTGTGCATTATCTCCGCCTGTGCCGACAATCTCGAACACGTCAAAATCCGTTTCCACTTTTGTCGCGTGAGCACGCATTGCAGCCGCACAACCCGCGATTTCGTCGGTGGTTTCTGCCTTCGCACTCTTGGTGGAAAGTGACGCAAGGAATGCCGCATTCTGCGTGGGTGAAGACTCGCCGTTCATAATCTCGTTCATCACAGCGTAGGCTTCATCATAGGTGAGGTCTTGCTTGTTTACGACTTTTTCAATCGCTTCTTTAATCATAAAAACACTTCCTTTTATTCTACTCCAAACCTCCGGCTCAGAGATATTTTACAAGTTCATTTATGCCGTCCGCATAATGCTCGCCCTCAAGACCGAAGTCCATTCCTCTGTAGCACCATACCGCACGAGCGATATTATATTTTTCGAGTGCCGCGTTGATGTCCTTAAACCAGTTTATGGTACTCTTCATCTCTATTCTGTCGATAACGCCGTACTCGCCGCAATAGAGCGGGACATTGTACTTCTCGGCAACTGCAATCGCTCTGTCAAAGAGCCCCTCAAAGTAGGAACTGTCGAGATATTCGCACTTACAATAGAAATCATTGCCGAATCGGTCGCCCAGAATCTCATTTGACTTCTCGACATACTCGGACACCTTTGCAGGATAGTCGATTTGGAAGTCGCTGGGCATATTTTCTACCCAATATGCTCTCTGGTGGGTAAACAGCAGAGGGCTGTAGCAGTGGAAAGTGAATACAATATTGTCGTCTGCTGGCTTTTCAAGCAGCTCAAGACCTTCAATGCTGCTGTGGTGAATGCCGCCGATGACAATTTTTACGTCCTTGCTGATAGCACGAATCGCCTTTATTGCACGTGCAGATATCTCGTTCCACTTGGCGGCAAATCTATCTTCGGTAACCTCATTGAGCAGCTCAAATGCCACAAATGAGTAATATTTCGCATATCTGCGTGAAAACTCCTCCCAAAGGCTTACAAAGTTATCCTGCAGCTTTTCCTCAAAGAAGAACTGACAATATTCCTTATCGTCGAAGATAAAGCCGGGAGCCTTGTGCAGGTCAAGCACCATCTTCATACCGCGTTTTTCACACCAGGAGATAACATTGTCTATGTACTTGAATCCGCTCTCAATAAAGCTGCCGTCCTCATTCTGAACGACATTGTAGTCCACCGGCACACGCACATGGTCGCAGCCCCAGGACTTAATCACATCCATATCGGGTTCGGTGATGAATGATGAATAATGCTCGTCATTGTAGTTCTCACGACATTGTGACAACCAGCCGCCGAGATTAACTCCTTTTTTGTAGCCTTCGAATTCTCTCATAATGTACCTCCCGGGTAATCGTTACTTGATTTGCTCTTATTTTATCACATCTATTCGAAAATTTCAAGATATTTTTAAAAAAACTTTGTCAAATTATTGACATATCGGGAAATATATATTATAATTTAATTGGCGAAAAAACAAAGCAGCACGCATTTTTGCCGAGCGAACGTTTCAAGCGAGTTTGCCTTTGCTGTGCAAATAAGTGCCTACCGTTAGTTATGCGATGCTGCCCTATACTTCAAATAACAAAGGAGAAAAACTATGAAACTCTTTATTGACACTGCCAACGTCGCTGACATAAAACGTGCAAACGACATGGGCATCATCTGTGGCGTAACCACCAACCCCTCTCTTATCGCAAAGGAAGGCCGCGACTTCAAAGAGGTTGTAACCGAAATCGCGTCTATCGTTGATGGTCCTATCTCCGCAGAGGTTATCTCCCTGGAGGCTGACAAGATGGTTGAGGAGGCAAAGCCCCTCGCTGCTATCCACAAGAACATCATCATCAAGCTCCCTATGTGCGAGGAAGGTCTTAAGGCTTGTAAGCAGCTCACCGCTATGGGCATCAAGACCAATGTCACCCTCGTATTCTCCGCAGCTCAGGCACTTCTCGCTGCAAGAGCAGGTGCTACATACGTAAGCCCGTTCCTTGGCAGACTTGACGATATCGGTATGGAGGGTATGAACCTCATCGGAGAGATTGTTGAAATGTTCGACGCTTCCAATATTCAGACTGAGATTATCGCGGCTTCTATCCGCAACCCGATTCACGTTACCGCAGCCGCGAGAATGGGCTGTGACATTGCCACTGTTCCTATGAATGTTCTTCTGCAAATGCTCAAGCACCCGCTGACTGACAACGGCATCGAACGCTTTCTCAAGGACTGGGACGGCTTCACCGCTAAGGTCTGAAAGGGACGGTGAACAGAATGGCAATGCTTTCTCCATCTATCCTTTCTGCGGATTTTTCAATTCTCGGAGAACAGACTAAGATTCTCGAGGACGCAGGGACGGATATGCTGCATATCGACGTTATGGACGGTATGTTTGTACCCAACATCTCGATGGGATTCCCTGTGTATAGTTCGCTTCGTCCGCACACCAAGCTCCCGTTTGATGTACATCTGATGATTGAAAAGCCCGAAAACCATGTTGCAACAGCGGCAAAATCCGGTGCAGATATTATCACCGTCCACGCAGAAGCATGCACTCATCTGCACCGCTTAATTGCGAACATTCACGAACTTGGCTGCAAGGCCGGTGTGGCACTCAATCCCGCTACCCCGCTGAATGTTCTGGAGTACATCATGGACGATATTGACCTCGTGCTGATTATGACGGTAAACCCGGGATTTGGCGGACAGAAGTTTATCAAGACGATGCTGCCGAAAATCCGCAAGTGCCGCGAGATGGCGGACAAGTCCTCTGCAAAGCCGCTTATTGAGCTGGACGGCGGAGTTACCCTCGACAATGCACAGGAATGTCTTGATGCCGGTGCGGATATTCTGGTTTCCGGTTCGTCTGTATTCAATGGCGATATCGCAGATAATGTCAGAAAGTTCAAAGCAATGATGTAATATGCAGGCTGGCGTTTTTTCAACCGTGAATATTAACAACCCCCCGCGAATGGAACTCATTC
>JBJESA010000099.1:0-3277 GCA_051882535.1 Oscillospiraceae bacterium | reverse complement strand
CAGTTCATCGCTGACAACAAGTCGGGAGGTCACGTTTTCGGCAAGGTCGCTCTCCCGAATGCAGCAGTTGCCATCGTCAGCCGCACTATGGAGAACGGCTATAATTCCCGCATACACACGTTCCTCGCTGTCACGCGGAAAATTCAAATCTGTGGCTATTCTCTCCGCGTCCTCAAACCTCAAATCAACACCCGGCGAACACAGACAATACGGATTATCGTTCACCGCACGGATAAGCTCTGTGCCGTAGAATTTCCAAGCAGCCGCCACCACAAAGTTCGGCACGGAATACTTCGAAAAGAAAGTCATTACCTTACGCAGTCCCGTAATACTGTGAAACTGCTCGCCTATCTTCTTTGCCTTTTCCGCAGTAATGCCGCTGATGGTGGAAAGCTGAAGCGGGTCTGTTTCGATTATCTCGAGAGTGCGTTCTCCAAATGCCCTGACAATCTTGCCTGCCATTGACGGGCCAATACCGCTTATAACACCAGAGCCAAGGTACTTACGAACTGCGTCCACAGAACTCGGCAGCGAACGCTCGAACACACTTACCTGAAACTGTCTGCCGTACTTCGCGGTATTGATATAGTCGCCGTACATACTCAGCCGCTCGCCCTCGCGTACATCGCCCATTATACCGACTGCGGTAAGCAGTTCGTTGTTGACATTCATATCGAGAACTATGTAATTTGTATCCTCATTGAAATATACTACGTCCTCAACCTCACCCTCAATGTGAATGAGGTCTTCAAGCGACACTTGATTGTTATCTCTCACAGTCATCTTTCCTTTGCGAACGCTCACCGTTTGTTCCGTGACGGGATTTTCTGCCTGCTGCACGTATTATCTCTGCAAACAGCGGATAAAACAGCATTACAGCACCAAA
Organism: Oscillospiraceae bacterium; assembly: GCA_051882535.1. Lineage (GTDB taxonomy): Bacteria > Bacillota > Clostridia > Oscillospirales > Ruminococcaceae > CAG-115. The sequence continues at coordinate 2,391 of JBJESA010000099.1, read as the reverse complement.
CATTCCCAGAAACATCAATCCCAATATGTATAAAAAGCCCACACAATCACCCCTGACGCATTGTATGCGGCAGAGGGTGAATCGGTTATTTTCTCTTGCAGAGAATGCAGTTCCAGCCTTCCTCATTCTTGTGGAGAGCAGGAGTAAATCCATTGGCTTCAATAGCCTCAATAACTTCGGGTACTCTCTCATCAATAATTCCCGAAACAATCAAAGTTCCGTTGTCAGTGAGGAATTCTCCGAACAGCCCGCTCATAGCAATTATAACATCAGCCACGATATTTGCACAGATAAGGTCGTATCCGCCGCCGATTTCACGGCGAAGATTCTCATCATCAATGATATTTCCGCACAGTGCCTTGAAATTGGTAAAACCGTTCTTCTCGATGTTCTCCGAAGCAGTCTTTACCGCATTCTCGAAAATATCGCAGATAGCAGCCTCCCTCGCACCGAAAAGGAATGACGCAATCGTCAGAATACCGCTGCCGCAGCCCAAATCTAGAACACGCTCGCCGCCCTTGATTGCGTCCTCCAGCGTTTCCATCACCATTTTAGTGGTGTGGTGCTGTCCCGTGCCAAAGGTTGAAGCGGGGTCGATTTCAAGAATCTTGTCGCCGTCTTTTGCTTCGACATTCTCCCAAGTCGGTTTTACAATAAGGCTTTTTCCAATACGAAAAGGCTTGTAATACTGTTTCCAGTTATTCGCCCAATCTTCTTCCTTGACGTTATTAAGTTCCATACGGAGGTTACCGTAGAAACCATCGTCATTCATAGCAGAAAATCTCCCCAGAAGCTCACGCACAGCCTCGAGAGTTTCCTTGCCCTGTGCATTCTCGTGGACATAGAACGTGATTTTCGGCTCTGCATTCTTAAGTCCCATCAAACTATCGTCAACATAGTCCCAGTTTGCGTTCTTGTCTGCAAGAAAATCTTCAAAATCCGCACTGTCCTGAATAATAAAGCCGGTAATACCGTAATCGGTAAGTGCCGCAGTTATTCCGTCAACCGCCTCACTTGCGGTATAAATATCAATTTGAATGAAATTGTCCATAGTCCCTCCAATGTGCAATACATATATTAATTATACTATATATTGTGGAGAAAATCAAGTAGTTTTCACAAAAAATCACCCGAACGCAAAAGCGTTCGGGGAAAATACGGGATTTATAGTTTTCTTCGCAGGTAAATCATATCAACAAGTTGTACTCCGCATTCAAAAATCGGGTGGTCGTAGTTTTCCGTAAAGAAATTCTTCACGCAATGCGAACGGGTAAAACCGCATTTCTCATAGAACGGAACAGTAAGCGGACTATCCCCCGTCCCGACTTGCAGCACAGAAAATTGACCTCTGTACTTCTCGGCAACAAAGTCAATCATCGCTCTGCCGTATCCACTCCCTTGATATTCGGGATATACCGCAAGATTTTTGATTTCAAGAATCCCGTTTCCCTCGTCCGTTACCACACATTCGCATTTTATTCCGTCGTCGTCCAGCACAAACATTGTGCCGTTGTCAAGATATCGGTCAATCATATCCTCCTGTTCGTCTGCCAACAGTAGCAGAGAAAGCAATTGCTTTTTGTTCTCTTTAAGCTCTCTTATTTCCACTGTAACACCCCCATTTCCGTAAAAGACGGTCGCTCCAAGCAACCGAAAAAGCCGTTTCTCCTAAGAAAAACGGCTTGATAATTCGGTTCTGTTGACGAATTAGTTATTGATGAGCTTGTCGTCCTCGTTGTTCCAGCTGTAGAGCTTGCGAACTTCCTCGCCAACCTGCTCAAGCTGATGCTCAGCGTGGAGCTTTCTCATAGCCTTGAAATGAGTCTGCTTGCCTGCGTCGGACATATCAAGCAGGAAGTCCTTTGCGAAAGTACCGTCCTGAATGTCAGCAAGAATCTTCTTCATTGTCTTCTTGGTTTCCTCAGTTACAATCTTCGGACCGGTGATGTAGTCACCGTACTCAGCAGTATTGGAGATGGAGTAACGCATTCCGGAGAAGCCGCTCTGGTAGATAAGGTCTACAATGAGCTTCATCTCGTGTACGCACTCGAAGTATGCATTTCTGGGGTCGTATCCTGCCTCAACAAGAGTCTCAAAACCTGCCTGCATAAGTGCACAAACACCGCCGCAAAGAACAGCCTGCTCACCGAAGAGGTCAGTTTCTGTTTCAACTCTGAAAGTAGTTTCCAGAACGCCTGCTCTTGCACCGCCGATACCTGCAGCATAAGCGAGTGCGAGGTCGTTTGCTCTGCCGGTGTAATCCTGGTGAACAGCGATAAGGCAAGGTGTACCCTTACCGGCCTGGAACTCACTTCTTACAGTGTGACCGGGAGCCTTGGGAGCGATCATGGTAACGTCAACGTTCTTAGGAGGATTGATGCAGCCGAAATG
>JBJESA010000098.1:0-3290 GCA_051882535.1 Oscillospiraceae bacterium | reverse complement strand
CCGACGAGGTGCAGGAAATTCTCCGCAGCTTCGGTAAACTCTACACCTGCCTTAAGATTGACGAGGTGAACAACCTCGGTGCGGCGAGAATCCGCCTGCGTTCGCTGATATCCGTTGTGGACGAGAGGGCACGTCATAATTACAAGCCCGTTCGCGGTCATATCGGATTTATCGGTCAGCCCGAATTTACCAAGGAGATGCGGGCAAAGCACAAAATCCTCTGTCCGCAAATGGCGCCTATCCATTTTGATTTCCTTGAGGCGGCATTCAACCACAGTGGGTACGATGTCACTATCCTTAAAGACTATTCCAAGGAGGTTGTGGATACAGGTCTGAAATATGTCAATAACGACGCTTGTTATCCGTCTATTCTTATCGTAGGACAGCTTATTCACGCACTCCAAAGCGGAAAATACGATGTAAATAACACCTCCGTAATGATTACCCAGACAGGCGGTGCCTGCCGTGCGACAAATTATGTGGGTATGCTGAAAAAGGCATTGAAGGACGCAGGATTTGAGAATGTTCCGCTCATTTCGCTGAATGTGGTCGGTCTTGAAAAACAGAGCGGATTCAGCATTTCTGCGGGAATGGGTATACGTGCGTTTATGGGCATTATCTACGGCGATGTTATCCAGCGGTGCTTGTACAAGGTGCGGCCCTATGAGCAGGTGAAAGGCTCGGCAAACGCACTTCACGAGAAGTGGAAGAAGTTCTTGTATGACGATATGAAGAGCTTGTCGCTTTCAAGGTTCAACAAGAATGTACGTGCTATCGTAAAGGACTTTTCGGAACTTCCGGTAAACGACATCAAAAAGCCGAAAATCGGACTTGTCGGAGAAATTCTCGTCAAGTTCCATCCGGCTGCAAACAACAATATCATCGAACTGCTTGAAAAAGAGGGCTGCGAGGTTGTAGTTCCCGATTTGATGGGATTCTTCTACTATATCTGCTCGCATGGTGAAACCAAGGCGGAGCTGCTGTACACCACGCGTCTTAAAAAGTTCGCGGAGAATGCGGCTATCAAGGCGTTCAGATTTATGGAACGCAGCTACCGTGACGCGGTTCGCGGAACAAAGTTCGGCTGTCCGGGCGACATCTTCGAAATGCGTGAGATGGTAAGACCTATCGTTTCTCCCGGAAATATTGCGGGCGAGGGTTGGTTCCTCTCTGCGGAGATGCTGGAGCTTATCCACGAGGGTGTGCCGAATATTGTATGTATGCAGCCGTTTGCGTGTCTGCCTAACCACGTAACGGGAAAGGGCGTAATCGGCGAGCTTCGCCGTCAGCACCCCGAGAGCAATATCGTAGCGGTAGATTTCGACCCCGGTGCTTCCGAGGTAAACCAGGTAAACAGAATAAAGCTTATGCTCACGCAGGCGTTTGCGGGTGCCGGAATTTCTCGTAAGGCAGTGCTTCCCAAAATTGAATTGAACGACAAGTACTCAGACTTGATTACAAACAACTAAATCGGTTTTCGACAGAAAGGAAAAGATTATGGAAAAGTTTTCTACACAGAATGGAACCAAGCCCGTTACTCCCAAGTCGGGCGTTAAAACGCTCGTAATTGCAGGCATTATCGTGATTGCGGTGCTGATACTGCTCTTTAACAGCTTTACGGTAGTAAACGAGGGATATATCGGTGTAAAGTATCAGTTCGGAAAGATTGTCCGCAGCGATATGACTGCGGGACTTAACGCACATATTCCCTTTATCGAGGAAATTCAGCAGGTGGACACACGTGAGCAGGTCTATTCCGTGCTTACCGACGCTTACACCTCCGATACACAGACGGTTGACAGCCTGTCGCTTAAGCTTAACTACTACTATGACGGCACACAGCTATCCGATATTATCCGCACAATTGGTATAAGCAACGTTGAAACCAAGCTGCTTGTTCCCAACGTTGCCAAAATCGCAAAGAATGAGATTGGTAAGGTTAAGGCTGAGGACTTGGTTCAGAGCCGTGCCGAGGTGCAGAATGCAATTTTTGAATCGCTGAAGGAAACTCTTGCTCCCAGCGGAATTATCGTAACGGCTTTTGCAATCGAAAATCTGTCGTTTGATAGTGCGTTTGAACAGTCCATTCAGGCGAAGGTAATCGCAGCACAGGACGCACTCAAGATGCAGAATAAGACCGCAGAGCGTGAGGAAGAAGCAAAGCAGCAGGTTATCGCTGCTCAGGCAGAAGCGGATTCTCAGAAGATTAAGGCAGACGCAGAAGCCTACGCAATCAAAGCTGTACAGGAGCAGCTCACCCAAAGCCCCAACTACATTGAGTATCTCAAGATTAATAACTGGAACGGTGTTCTCCCGCAGGCTATCGGTACGGAGGTAAACCCCTTTATCGCTCTTGACGGCGTTGGTGCGGCTGAATGATAACAGAGGTGTGAATTGAACTATACTGAACTTAAAAAGAATGCACTGGAGAGCTTTTTCTCCCGTGCTAACCCCATGCAAAAACAGGCGATTTTCAAGATAAACGGCGCTGTGCTGATTATCGCAGGTGCGGGAAGCGGAAAAACTACGGTTCTTGTCAACCGTATTGCTAATATGCTCCGATTCGGTAACGCATATCACGATACCGAGGAGCGTGTTCTGTCCGCAGAGCAGCAGCGTTTTCTGGAGGAATTCCCCACTCTGGAAAAGACTCCCGAAAACGCACAGAAACTCGCAGATATTATCGCAGTAAACCCCGTAAACCCGTGGAATATCCTTGCTATCACCTTTACGAATAAGGCGGCGGGCGAGCTTCGCGAAAGGCTTACCGCAATGTTGGGTGAGGACGCACAGAAGATAAACGCTTCTACCTTCCATTCCGCGTGTGTGAAGATTCTTCGCCGCGAGATTGAGCATCTCGGCTATAAGAGTGGCTTTGCTATCTATGATGATGACGATTCCAAGCGTCTTATCAAGGAGATAATGAAGCGGTATAATATAGATGAGAAGGTGTTGGCGGTAAAGGTAATCAAAAACCGCATTTCCCGCCTGAAAGACCAGATGATTTCTCCCGCCGACTATGCACTAAATGCCGCCGAGAGCGGCGAAGAGTCAGACAAAAAACTCTCGCAGGTGTATTCCGACTACCAGCAGATGCTGGTGGACGCGAATGCGGTGGATTTTGACGATATTATTTTCCTCACGGTAAAGCTGTTTGAGGAATTCCCAGATGTTCTGGAGCATTACCGCAATCTTTACAAGTACATTATGGTGGACGAGTATCAGGACACCAACATAGCACAGTATCGCTTGGTTTCGCTGCTTGCAGGCGACCAGACGCGTGCAAATCT
>JBJESA010000097.1:0-3317 GCA_051882535.1 Oscillospiraceae bacterium | reverse complement strand
AGCTTATATTGTATTTTGATAGAACTGTTGTTTTTGACGGAAGTATTCTCTGTATAGGCACGGTATTTTTACTTATAATGGCTATAATTTCAACAATTAAGGATTATATAAGCCTCGACCGTACCATAAAGAATATCAAACAGAAAAACGAGAACCTTACCTATCAGATAATGGAAACCCTCGTACATACCATAGAAGCCAAGGACAGATATACAAAGGGTCATTCCACAAGGGTGGCGGAATACTCAAAACTTCTTGCTCGAAAAATGGGTATGACCGAAGAAGAACAGATGTCTATATATTTTATGGCTACTCTTCACGATATCGGAAAAATAAGCATCAACGATGGAATAATAAACAAACCCGGAAAGCTCACCGATGAGGAATATTCCGTTATAAAAAAACACTCTGAAATCGGATATAACATTTTAAAGAATATGTCTGAAATTAAGGATATCGAATATGGTGCAAGATGGCACCATGAGCGTTATGACGGAAAGGGCTATCCCGATGGGCTTTCAAAAGATGAAATCCCCGTTTTCGCCAGAATTATCGCCGTAGCGGATATGTACGATGCAATGACCTCAAACAGAAGCTATCGTGAGGTTTTACCACAGGACAAGGTTCGTGCGGAGGTGGAAAGGGTTAGCGGAACACAGCTTGACCCTGTTATAGCGGGCTATATGCTGGAGCTTATCGACGAGGACAAGGATTATAAAATGCGGCAGATGAATGACTGATTAAAAGCAATATAAAAACAGCAAGGAATGAGGCGTTCGCAGTATGAAAAAGCTCGGAAGAATAATGGATTCTGCAATAGAAATCCTTATTTGTCTAATAGTATTGGGGATAGTTATATTCATAGCTGTGGGTATTGCACGTCTGCCCTCAGAGCGTGAGAGCGACCTGTACGCTTGTGAAACGCTGGACCTTGAATGGACCTGCACATTCTCAGACGGAAGAAGCGAGAAAATAACTCTACCGGCAAACCTCGACGTTAAAAAAGGCGAAAAAATAAGCATATCGGCAGTACTGCCCGAAGATTTCGGAGATGACAGCTTTACAAGGTGGCTTGGCTTCCGTTCTTCCAAGCACGATATGGAATTCTACATAGACGGCGTGCTTCGTGGGGATTACAGCACTGCCGATACCCGCTTGTGGGGAAAATACAGCACGACCGGATATGTCTTTGTTCCGCTGACCGCTGCAGACTACGGAAAAACAATAACCATCTCCATGTTCACCAACTCGGATTATACGGGAGTTATACGTCCCGTATATTGCGGAACTGTTTTCGGTATGTGGTATACATTCGCCAAAGGAAATGCGTTTGAGATAATAAGCGGTTTGCTTCTTATCACTATGGCGATTGCCAGTATCGTAATTAGTGCAATTCTTAACCTTCGGTTGGGCAGAAGGTTCTATCTCGACTATTTAGGCTGGGGAATATTCTTTCTTGCTCTCTGGACGCTTGCCCAATCTCCCGTAAGACAGCTTTATTTCTCAAATGTATCCCTTGCGTCGGATATAAACTATTTGTCACTTTATCTTTTCGCCATACCGTTGATTATGTATATCAATTATATCCAAAATCAGCGTCATGCAAAAATCCATTTATCGATTATTGCTGTAAACCTTGTTTCCCTTCTCATTTCGGCGATTTTACATTTCACAGGAACGGTGGATTTTAACCAGGTTCTTCCCATAATGTATGTAATATTTTTGACGGACATAGTATGCAGTATCATTTCGGTAATTCTCGATGTAAAAAGCGGAGATATAAAGGACTACAGCCTTGTTATATCAGGCTTTATCGGCTTTGCCGTAAGTGCTGTACTTCAGCTTTTTGAATACTTTAACAAGAACTCCGTATTCAATTCCGTTTTTATATGTATAGGGGCATTGTTCATACTTGTTATGGCAGGAATTGATACAATAAAGAACTATATGGAGCGTCGCAAGGAGATAGACCAGAACCTCGAAAAGGCGGAAAAGCTGACGTATCAGGCTATGATAACGCTTGTTCATACCATAGAAGCCAAGGACGAATACACAAAGGGCCACTCTACAAGGGTAGCGGAATATTCCAGACTCCTCGCCCAAAAAGCAGGACTTGGCAAGGAGGAACAGGATTCCATATTCTATATGGCTACACTCCACGATATAGGGAAAATCGGTATTGCCGATAATATCATAAACAAGCCCGGAAAGCTCACTGATGAGGAATACGCAGTCATCAAAACTCATCCGGAAACAGGCTACGATATACTAAAAAACATGAACGAGATAAAGGATATCGAATGCGGTGCAAGGTGGCATCACGAACGCTTTGACGGAAAGGGCTATCCCGATGGTCTTGCGGGAGAGGAAATTCCCCTGTGTGCCAGAATAATTGCGGTAGCGGACACCTACGATGCCATGACCTCAAACAGAAGCTATCGTGAAGTATTACCCCAAGACAAAGTTCGTGCGGAAATAGAAAGGGTAAGCGGAACACAGCTTGACCCCGTTATCGCACGGTATATGATAGAACTGATTGACGAGGATAAAGATTATCGGTTGAGGCAAAATACTACGCAAAATAAAACTTAGTAAACCTCTCGACTAATGTGTTTTTTCCAAGTCGTTTTAGGGATTAATTATGGTCTATATTCATTCAGAATATCAATTATGTTTTTCTGATATATGTTACCGTTAAGCACATCACCATTCGGAGAAAAACCAATTGCCCTGATATCTCGAGGATCTTCGTCATACGGATTTGAACAATCAGTATTCTCATCAAAATACTCTCTCAGATATTTGAGAGCATTTCCGCTTGGGAAAATAACATTCCCCGAACCCACAGGAATCCCTGAAGGCAAAAATTCTTCAATAATCTCTCTTGTTCGCACATTATAGGGGTTATTATCGCTTTCGCTTACAAGCCAAGCAGGGCTTAATTTAACAGATATCCCGGCGGCTTTAACACATTCCGCAAAACACTTGACAGCTTCTGACGGTATTGTTTCCTGATGAAAAGCGTCAACCGACAAAAGAATACTATTTACACCGCTGTCAGCAAGCTGCTTTACAACTTCATTTATTAGCTCTTTGTCCTTTGCAAAAAATCCGTTTGTAATCAATTCACGTTTGGGAATTCCCATCTCTGTTGCTGTTTTATGTATTTTACAAACCACTTCGGGATAAAGCAAAGGTTCTCCGCCAAACGTCATCAATGATTCTATCTTATAATTCTTGCATATATCACGAATTGCATTCGCAATGGCATCGACTCTACGCTCACAGCCGTACTGCTCCATGCCGCCGACAGCTCG